>NZ_JBNJLK010000011.1:0-82167 GCF_051195255.1 Falsirhodobacter sp. 1013
TCGCCCAGGCCAGCCTCGACCCGAAACTCTTCGCAACCCTGTTCCACGTTGGCTGAAGAGGCAAGAGAACGGAGGGCAATTGTCAGAGTGTTTGGCGATTCTCGCATTTATCCATGTTAACGGCCGCGAAACTTGTCCACGATAGGAACACACGAAGCGCCCCTGTGAAGTTTTGCGCAGGATCAGATCGCAAACGGCCAGACAAGCAGATCTGCCCTCAACATGGAGTGCCGGAACCAGATGTCCGCCCTTCGATTCCTACCTCTGATGGCGGCAGCCTTCTGGTTGACCGGCCTTGTCACGACCGCAAGCGCCCAAGACCTTCCCACCCCGCAAGGGGAGGTGATCCTGACAATCGACGGCGCCATCGCCCATACGAACGTGGACGGCACCGCGCAGTTTGACCGAAAAATGCTGGAAGGCCTGGGTGTGGTGGACGTCACCACCGGCACCCCGTGGTTTGACGGGAAGATGACCTTCTCCGGCGCGCCGCTTGCGGCTGTGCTGGAACGGGTGGGCGCGCAGGGCGACATGATCAAGGCGGTCGCGCTGAACGACTATGAAACCGACATACCGGTGTCGGACGCCAAGGACACAGGTGTCATCTTGGCCATGAAGGTGAACGGCCGCGACATGACCGTCCGGGACAAAGGGCCCATTTTCGTCATCTATCCTTTTGACCGTGAAGATCGGCTCGAAACGCAGACTTACTATTCCCGCTCCGCCTGGCAAGTGACACGCCTCAGCATCAGGTAGCAGATCGTGACGCGAGTCCTCAGTGTCCTCATCGCCGTGTTCATTGCCGCGACGATCTATCTGTCCAGCACCGTCAACGATCGCCAGTCGGTGCTTCGTCGCGTGGCCCATCACAACGATGCCTGGGCGCTGAGCCAGACGGTCCAGGAACTGTTGCGGCTGGAAGGTACAATGGCCCTTCATGCCCTGCCGGATCCGCAGGTGCCGCTGTCCGACGTGCGGCTGCGTCTGGACATCGTGATCAGCCGTCTGAACTCTCTGCATGAAGGATCGCTGAAGACATTCCTCGAGGAGACATCCGCGCGCCGGCAAACGGTCTCCGATTTCATCTCCCTCGTGGACGAGCTTGACGCAACTTTGGAAAGCCTGAATGCCGGTCAGATGCTGACCGTTCTTGAGCGCATGCACGTTCAGGCGGGGGCACTGACCAATCTTTCGTCCCAAAGCGTGCAGCAGAGCTGGGCGCTGGTCGAAGGCAACCTGAAAGCGCTTGAACGGCTGCACCTGATCTACCTTCTGGTGGTAAGCGTTCTGATCCTGTGCTGGTTCGGACTGCTGGTGCTTCTGATGCGCCACAACCACCTGCTGCGTCTGGCGCAAAAGCAGGGCAAGGTCCTGAACGAAAGCCTGAACGCCGCCGGGAACGAGTTGCGGGACAAGAACCGCAGCCTTGAATACGCCGCCCATCATGACGCGCTGACGGCCCTTCCCAACCGCACCCTCTTCTGGAACGAGCTGGAGTCAGCCCTCCACGCCTTTTCCGATAAAAGCATGTCCGTGAGCCTGTTGCTGCTGGACCTTGACGACTTCAAGATGATCAACGACATGATGGGCCACGACTTCGGTGACCTGCTGCTGCATCAGGTCAGCGAGCGCATGCGTCGCTTCAGCGTGAAACCCCACATGTTCTGCCGCTTGGGTGGCGATGAATTCGCCTGCCTTCTGTTCGGCCGGACGGCGGAACAGAGTCTCGCATATGCCCGCAACCTGGCGGTAGATATCGCGGCGCCTTATCAGCTGTCGGACCGGCGGGTGGAAATCGGATGTTCGATCGGGGTGGCGAATGTGGAAATGCCCTTCGATGTCGATGCGCAGCTGCTGTTCAAGCGCGCGGACATCGCCCTGTATCGCGCCAAGGCGTCGGACCAAGATCGTGTCTGCCTGTTCGAAGACTACATGCAGGACGAATTCGACGATCGCAAAGCCCTTGAAAACGATCTGCGCCACGCGATCGCGCGCCGGACGTTCGAGGTGGCCTATCAGGTTCAGGTCGATGTCCGCACGACAAGGCCGGCGGGGTTGGAGGCTCTGGCCCGCTGGAACCACCCGACCCGCGGCGACATTCCGCCCGACATCTTCATCCCCTTGGCCGAAGAGATCGGCCTTATCCGGGAACTCGGCCGGTTGATCCTGACGGAAGCCTGCGCCGAAGCGGCGACATGGCAGCCGCCTCTGAAGATCGCGGTGAACCTGTCATCTCTGCAACTTCAATCCCCGGACATCCTGGACGTCGTCCGGGACATCTTGGACATCACCGGCCTTGATCCGAAGCGGCTGGAATTGGAAATCACCGAATCCGTGCTGCTGAACAATCGGGAGGAAGTCTTCCTCGCCCTCAATGACCTGCGGTTGTTCGGCGTGACGGTGGCCATGGACGATTTCGGCACGGGCTATTCCTCGCTGGCGGTTCTGCGAGACATTCCGTTTGACACGATCAAGCTCGACAAGGGCTTCGTGCGCGATATCGTCTGGGATCGCGAAGCCGAAGCGCTGGTGAGGCTGGTGAACGATCTGGGGCACCTTCTGGGCAAGACGGTGATCATCGAGGGGATCGAGACGGCGGATCAGCACGAAGCCGTCCGCCGCCTTGGCTGCGACCTTGCGCAAGGGTTCCTTTTCGGGCGACCTGTTCTGAAATCTCAACTCGGCCATCTTCGCGAAGGTGGCGCCCATGATCTGGAGACGACCCTATGACCCCGCCTCGTCCCGAAGTCTCGCTGACGCTTCACGGCCTGCACGTGCCCATCGCCGAAACCGAGGTGTCGCCGATCATCTGGCAGGCGCTGCAAAGCGCGGAATACGAAGCCAAGGAAGCGCGGCTGGCCAAGGAACTGCTGCGCCCGGGGGATCGCGTGCTGGAACTGGGGTCCGGCCTCGGGATCATCACGACGGTTCTGGCGCAGACACCGGGCGTGCGCATCTGGTCGTTCGACGCCAATCCCGACACCGTCGCGATGGCGCGGCGTGTGGCGCAGGCCAACAAGGTCGACAACGTGATCTTCGCCCATGGCATGCTGTCGGCGGGTGCGCCAGCGTCGCATGTCTTCTACATGCGCCGCGACTTCTGGATGTCGTCGATGATCGAAAGCCAAGGCCCCTACGAGAGCACGATCCAAGTGGAATCGTCCAACATTGACGACTTCATCGCCGCTCAGTCGGTCAACGTGCTCGTGATGGATGTGGAAGGGGCGGAGCGTCAGATCCTGGGCGCGGCGGCGCTGGAGGGCGTGGATCGCGTCTTCTTGGAACTGCACGATCACCTGTACGGCCTTTCCGGCGTGCGGGAGATCTTCGCCTCCATGGACCGCCTCGGCTTCTCCTACGATCCGCGCCAGTCTTCCGGGCCCTGCGTCCTGTTCCTGCGGGATGACGGACAGATCCGGCCCTATTGCGGATAGGGGTCTACTCGACCCCTACCACGTCCGGCGTTTCCCAAGCCAGATGCTGACCTCCGTCCGGGCAGATAAGCTGCCCGGTCACCGCGCGGGCGTTGAGAAGATAATCCAACGCGGCGGTGATGTCCTGCGTCGTGGCCCCGCGCCCCAGCACCGTCGCGGCCCGCTGACGGTTGAAATCCTCGGCCGATTGGCGGGCACCGGCCAGCGTGGGCCCCGGGCCGATCGCGTTCACCCGCACATGGGGGGCAAGGGCCTGCGCCGCCGTCCGCGTCAGTGTCCAAAGGCCCGCCTTTGCCAGCGTGTAGGTCATGAACTGGGGCGTCAGCTTGTGCACCCGCTGATCCACCATGTTCACGACCAGCCCGCGCGCCAGCGGTTCACCGTCGCTGGCGGCTTCCGGAACCTGCTCCGCGAACCTCTGGATCAGGACGAACGGCGCCCGCAGGTTGGAACCGATGTGGCGGTCCCAGCTGCTGCGCGTGGCCGTGGCCAGACTGTCCTCCTCGAAGATGGAGGCGTTGTTCACCAGAACGGTCAGCGGCCCCACGGCGGCAGCGGCACGACCGATCAGGCCCTGCGTCGCATCCTCGTCCAGAAGATCGGCCTGAACCGCCGCGGCCCGTCGGCCCATCGCGCGGATGTCGGCAACGACCTCCAGCGCTTCATCACTCGACCGGGAATAGTGGACGGCCACGTCGAAGCCGCGCTGCGCCAGATGAAGCGCCATCGCGCGGCCGATCCGCCGGCCCGCCCCCGTCACAAGTGCCGCCATGTCCGTCCTCTCCATCTGCCTCATCCCGTGCCAGATCGGTCCGTGGGGTTCACTGCCACCGGCGTCAAAAGAAGCCACGGCGGCCCGCCAGGACCTGCTTGAAGAATGGGTAATATGGATTTGAATTTTCCGAAAGCTTAAGAAGCGGGTACCGTCTCGCGGCCAAGGGCATCGGCGTTGCCCCCGATCCGGCCGGACGGGGAAAGGGCCTGTCGCCTTCCCCCGCCTTTGCGTATATCCCCAAGACACGCCGGGCGCGAACGGAGGGATCATGTCTCGCTTGCTGATCTTGACAGCTCTTGTCGGCGGTTCCGCCGGCTTCCTGGTGCTGGGGCCAAATTTTTCTGAGGACCATTCGCTGAAAGAGCAGATCGCCCTGGGGTTGGTCGCGATCCTGATGATCTGCACACTTTTCGGCATGAAGATCGGCACCATCCTCGGCTTGGTGTTCAGGATCATTGTGGTGGCGCTGATCTGGCGGTTTCTGGCGTCGCTGTTGCGCGTCGTGCGGATGCGGTGACGGGGAAGAACGGTGGCGGCCAAGGCGCTCAACAAGAAGAACCTTTCGGTGCTGGGCACGGACCGGCTGGCGGAGTTGCTGATCGAGGTGACGAAGGGCCGCGCCGACCTGCAGCGCCGGCTGCGGCTGGAGCTGAGCGCGCATCAGGGGACCGAGGACGTGACGCGCGATCTTCGCAAGCGCTACGCCTCGATCCGGCAGGCCAAGGGATACCTGTCCCGCAAGACCCACCGTACCTTTGCCAAGGAGATTCGCAGCTTTGTGGCGCTGATCGAGACCGTCGTGGCCCCCACGGATCCTACCCTTGCCTTCGAGCTGCTGTGGGAGCTGTTGCATCTGGCCCCCGGCGTGCTGGAACGCACGGATGACACCGCGGGCCATCTGGCCGAGGCGTTCGGGGATGTGATGGAAGCCGTCGCGCGGCTGGCCCCGCATCTGACCCTTCCGCCCGCAACGCTGGCCGACCTTCTGTTCGAGGCCTTGCGCCACGATGCGGCGGGTGCGTTTGCAGGTGGCATCCGCGCCCTTGCCGGCGCCCTTGGGCCGGAGGGGCTGGAGCATCTGAAGCGTCGCGCCTCCGCGCAACCCGACAAGGCGCGCCCGCTTCCCTTGGGTGCGCTGCTGCGCGACATCGCGGATGTGCAGGGCGATGTGGACGCCTATATCGCCGGGTTCACCGCCAAGCAGTTGACGGACTCCGTCGTGGCGGCCGAGGTGGCGGATCGTCTTCTGGCCGCAAACCGGGCCGGGGATGCGCTGGCCCTTGTCGAACGGGCAATGGCCGCAGGCCGGGGGGCCGCGCTGGACAACGCCTATGTCGCTTGCCTCGAATCCCTGAACCGCAAGGGGGATCTGAAGGACTTCTTGTGGAACGCGTTTGGCAGACGTCCCGACGCCGACATCCTGCGCCGCTACTTGCGCCTTCTTCCCGACTTCGACGACATCGAGGCGGAGGACAAGGCGCGGACCCTCGCACGCACCCACGCCGACCTGAACGCGGCCGTTCAGTTCTTCCTCGACTCGCGGGATCCGGCGACCGCCGCATTTCTCGTGCAGGCGCGGCATGACAAGCTGGACGCGGACGATCCAGACCTCCTGATCCGCGCCGCCAATGCGCTGGAGGGGGGACATCCACTGGCCAGCGTCCTGTTGCGGCGCGCCGTGATCGTGGCCGCCCTGCGGCGCGGAAAGACGGGGGACGACCGCCGGGCAGCGGACCAGTTGCTGGCCTGCGCGGCGGCCGATGCGTTCATCGCGGATTACGCCAATGTTCCGGATCACTTGTCCTTCATGGTCCGGCTGCGCCGCGCCCATGGCCGCAGGCGGCACTTCTGGGCGAAAGTGTCGTAAGGGCTGTCTGCACGTCCGCGTGATCGGCCCTGCATCAACGGAACGAATGCCTTGTGACCACGTTTGCCCTCCGAACGTCATGCAAACGGAAAGGATTTTTCCCATGGGCGAGTTTACCGACAAGGCCAAGGCCGCTGCCAACAAGGCCGCAGGCGGCGTGAAGGACAGCATCGGCAAAGCGACGGACAATCCCGACCTGCAAGCCGAAGGCAAGGCCCAGAAGGCCAAAGGCGCGGCGCAGGACGTGGCCGGCACCGTCAAGGGCAAGCTGGGCGACGACATCTGAAACGTCCGGTTCGAAAGCAACGGCCCCGCATCCGCGGGGCCTTGTTTCATATTCCGGTCAGATCTGCCGCTCCAGCCAAGCCGCCACCCCAGCCGCGCTCCGAAACTCCGCCATCGCGCGGGCGGGGATCGGCACGGCGTCGCGCAGCATCCGCGTCAATGCGCTGCCGGGCGGCAGTTCCAAGGCCCGGGTCACCCCTGCCTCCTCAAGGCCGTTCATGCAAGCGGCCCAGTCCACCGGTTCCGCGAGTTGCCGCGACAAGGTGTCAATCGCGCGTTCCCGCGACAGCACAGGCGATCCATCAATGCCAGCCAGAACGCGTACGGTGGGGGTGCGGAAGTCGGCGGCCTCCAGCGCCTTGCGGAATACAGGCACAGCTTCCGCCATCAACGGCGTGTGGGACGCGACGCGCACCGCAAGTGGCGTGACCGTGGCGCCGCGCCTTTCCGCCCGTGCACCGCTCTCCGCAACCGCCTCGGCCAGTCCGGCAAGAACGCATCGGTCCGCCCCGTTCCGGATCGCGATGAAGGCGCCCTCGGACAGGCAGGGCTCAAGCTCCGTCAACAAGACGCCCCGGACGGCGGCCATGCCGGGTGCCGCGGTTGTCGCGGCGTCCATGGCCTCGGCCCTCAGCCGTGCCAGACGCAGCACATCGTGGGGTGCCAACGCCCCCGCCACGCCATAGGCCGCAAGTTCCCCGATGCTGTAACCGGCACCCACCTCTGGCGCGTGTTCCGCCAGAAGAGCTGCGCCGGCCAGTTCCAAGGCGCAGACGAGGGGCTGGGCGATGGCGTTCTCGAACAAGCGCTCCTCTGGCCCCGCCAGAAGATCCTCGGCCGACAGGCCGATCACGCGGGCCAGATCGGACAGGATGGAACGGGCGGCGTCCTGTTGCAGCGCGTTCCGCAAGGCGTCCGCGCCCTGCCCCGACTGGCCGGGAAACAGATAGGCAAGCGTCATGCGACCGGCCTGTGCAGAAAGATCGCGCAGGCCAGCATGTCAGCCGATCCACCAGGCGACAGGTTCCGCGCGACGAAGGTCCGGTGCAGGGCCTCGGCCCTCCCCTGCCAGCCGGGGGCGAAGACGCCGCCGCCTTCAAGGAACGTGCGCGCCTCGGCCTGCACCAGCGCAAGCCCCTCGGTGCCCCCGCGGTGAAGCAGGTTCGTGTCGGCCAGATGCGCCATGGCGGTGAACAGCGCCTGCACCTGCGCGGCCTGCACTCCTTGGGGCAGGGCACGTTCCAAGGCCGGATGCACCAGGTCGCGCAGCAGCGGGAAACCCGCGGCCGCTTCGCCCCGCGCGCCGGACACGCCATGGCGGCGCCTCGCACGTGTGCCGTGAGAGGATGGATCCGATGCCATGCTGCGGATCTCCGTGCCCCAGCGATCCGCAACCGTCTGGCACAGCTGTGTCGCCCCCATTCCGCGCTGCATCCGCCAACCCGCCGCCGCCGCCAGAAGCCCCAGGCTGAAGATGGCGCCGCGATGCGTGTTGATGCCACCGGTCGCCGCCAGCATCCGCGCCTCTGCCGCGATGCCCAGCCGCTGAAGGTCGGCGAATGGCGCTCCCTCTGCCCCCGCGCGCGCGATACGGATGAAATAGCTGCGCAAGGCGAACAGGCTGCGCAGAAAGGTGGTCATGTCCATGTCCCGATGCGCCCCGTTGTCGCGGGGGGTGACCAGACCGGGCTTCGGATGCAGCGCCACCTCGGCGTGCAGGGCACGGATGGCGGCCAGACCGATGCGGCCGGAAATGTCGGTACGGGTGCTATGAAAGGTCAAGGCCGGCCTCCCGAAGCCAAGGGCCGCCATGGCCCTTCACGAGCCATCTCGGGGCGTTGAATTCCCGTATGGTGACGGCGCGGCCGTCGGTCAGCCGAACCTCTCCATCCAGCCGTGGGTCCTGCGGCAGGGCCAGCAAGGCGTCCACAACCCCGGCGTCCGGCCCCACCAGCAGGTCGATGTCCGACCCTGCGTGCAGATAGGTCAGCCCCGTCATCGCCTGCCAGGCCAGCGAGCCATAGGCCTGCACCCTTGCGATCGCCACGATCTCGTCGAGGCGCCGCGTCCATGGAGGATGGACGTCCCGCAGATCCTCCAGCAAGGGCGCGGGTTCCACCCGGATCAGCGCGGTCTGCGGCAGATGCAGACCAAGGCGTTGGCGGCCCGGCAGCGCCAGCCCCAGCCGGACCGTGTCGTCCCCATCCCCGGGGCGGGAGGAGGCGACGATGAACGGCCGCCCCTCTTCGCGCCATTCCGCCGCCAGCTCGGGCAGCGGCACGTCCGGCGACAGCCAGACGAAGCTGTGCCGGTCAGGCCGCATCGCCGCGCACATGTGCGGACACGCGGCGGGCCAGCGTGCGACCGCCCCGTGCCTCGCCATCCTCGCGCCGGCGGTCCGTGTCGGGGTCGTCGTGGTCGGCCAGCGCGTCCTGCAGGCAGCGGGCCAGATCCCCCTCCCACACGCCGCGCACCGCGCCCATCGCGATGTAATTCGCCACCCCTGGCGCGAACACGGCCGAGGTGGTGGACAATTCCTCCAACCGTTCCAGCGGGATCTTCGTCACGCGGGACATGGCGGGCAGGTTCATCACCTTCACCTCCGCCCCCGGCAGGGCATAGCACGCATCGGCCAGCATGGAGGAGGACAGGAAGCCCGCGCTCACCGCCTCGCCATAGACCAGCCCGATGATCCGGTGCCCCCGCCGCCGCGCGACGTCCAGACACTTCGCCAGATGCGCGATATAGGCGTTGAGGCAGATCGTCTCGTCCCGACGGCTCATCTTCTGGCCCAGCGTGTCGACCAGCAGAAGGATCGGGCGGCCGGGATGTTCGCGACAGATGCGCAGCACCTCTCCCGCCATGCGGAAGGACAAGGCGGCGCCGATGGCCGCACGGTCGCGGGTGCCGATGACGGACACCTCCCCGGCCGGGCCTGCGAAATATTCGCCGTCGAAGGTGACGTCGTGGCCATTCGGGAACAGGTGCGACAGAAGATTCTCGGGTGTCATGCGGTTTTTCCTTTCACGGCGGCGTGGAAGGCATGGGTATCCATCAGGGGGACCTTTTCCGGCGTTTCGATCCCCAAGGCGGTCCAGATGTCCAGCGCATCCTCCATACCGCCGAACCGTTCCATCCGCGCGGCCAGACGGGCGTGCTCGGCCTCCACCGCATCCAGATCCAGCGGCGTCGCCTCCAGCCGGATCGCGTCGCGGAAGGCGGCGATGTCATCGTCCACCAGCGTCACCTCCCCCAGGATGGCGCGGTTCTTTCCGCCGGTCACACGCCACACCAGCGCGCGATCGGCGGCGTCGAACTCCTCCACCCCCATCGTCGTCTCGATCACCTCGGGGCCGGACAGGCCAAGGCGCGCATCCTCGGACATGAGGACCGCGTCGCACAGGCAGGTCGCGATGCCCGCGCCGCCGAAGACGCCCACGCGGCCGCCGTTCAGCACGATCACGGGCACCCCCGCCGCGCGGCAGGACAGGATGGCGCGCATGATTTCTGACACCGCGATCAGGCCGGCATTCGCCTCGTGCAGGCGCACGCCACCCGATTCCAGCGCCAGCAGCACGGGAAGCCTTTCGCGGCGTGCGCGTTCCAGAAGGCCCGTGATCTTGGCGCCATGCACCTCGCCGATGGCGCCGCCCATGAAGGCGCCTTCCTGTGCCGCGATCAGCACGGGCTGGCCCTTGAGCAATCCCTGCCCCACGGCCACACCATCGTCGAAAGCGGCGGGCTGGCCGAGTTCGCGCAGATGCGGGCTGGACAGCCGCGCTTCGGGCGGAACGAACTCGGAAAAGCTGCCCGCGTCCAGAAGGCCCGTGATGCGCTGACGGGCGGTGGCTTCGGACCAGCTGGTCATGCCGCACCCCCGGTGTAATCCTGAAGCGCCTGATCCAGCCGCAGCGCCACCACGGCCGGCGTCGCCCCGGCATCGTTGATGCTGACGCGGATGTTGCCGATCTGCCAGCGGCCGAACACGTCGGCCAGCACCGCCTGCCAGATCGCGCCGAAGCCGCGCGCGGCGGTGTCGATCTCCACCCGCACCGCACCGTTCAGGTCCGCCGGTTCCACCAGCACCTCAAGGTTGCCCGATCCGAGGACGCCCGCCAGCACCGGCGCGTTTCGTGCCGCGACGGGCTTGCCGCCCGAAAAGTCGTATTCAAGCCGTTCCATGTCACCAGCTCCTGAATTTGGCGGGCGGGTCGTACAAGCCGCCCGAGGCGCGGACGAGGTCCTTCATCGTCCTGGCCGCCAGAAGGTCGCGCGTGGCCATCCGCGGGTCCACGCCCAGATCGGCGGGCCGGCGGATCACGCCGCGGTCGCGCAGGTTTTCCACCATCCGCTTGTCCCGGCCCAAGCCCACGGCGGTGTAGCCCGCCACCCCGCGGATCGCCTGTTCGCGCTCCTCCTCGTTCCGGCACAGCAGGAGGTTCGCGATCCCTTCTTCCGTCAGGATATGGGTCACGTCGTCGCCATAGATCATCACCGGCGGCAGATCGAGGCCGGCGCTTTCGGCCAGTTCCCACGCGTCCAGCTTTTCCACGAAGGCGGGGGCCATGTGTTCGCGGAAGGTTTCCACCATCTGCACGACCAGCTTGCGGCCGCGGAACCCGCCCTGGCCCGCCTCCTGGCCCGCGCGCAGCCATGCTGGCGTGCCGTGCCGCCGGCCCCGCGCGTCCGATCCCATGTTCGGCGCGCCACCAAAGCCCGCGATCCGGCCCAGAGTGGCGGTGGAGCTGTTGCCCTGCAGGTCGATCTGCAACGTTGATCCGATGAACATGTCGCAGGCGTAAAGGCCGGCCGTCTGGCTGAGGGCGCGGTTCGACCGCATGGACCCGTCGGGACCGGTGAAGAACACGTCCGGCCGCGCGCGGATATACTCCTCCATCCCCAGTTCCGACCCGAAGGAATGCACGCTTTCCACGAAGCCCGCCTCGATTGCGGGGATCAGCGCGGGGTGCGGGTTCAGCGCCCAGTGGGTCGCGATCTTGCCGCGCAGGCCCAGGCTTTCGGCATAGGTCGGCAGCAGCAGTTCGATCGCCGCCGTGTCGAAGCCGATGCCGTGGTTCAGCCGCTTCACCCCGTATTCGGCATAGATCCCCTTGATGGCCATCATCGCCATCAGCACCTGGATCTCCGAGATCTGGGCGGGGTCGCGGGTGAACAGCGGCTCGATGTAATGGGGTTTCGGGCTTTGCACCACGAAATCCACCCAGTCGCCGGGGATGTCCACGCGCGGCACCTTGTCCACGATGCGGTTGACCTGCGCGATCACGATGCCGCGCCGGAAGGCTGTCGCTTCCACGATCACGGGCGTGTCCTCGGTGTTGCCGCCGGTGTAAAGGTTGCCGTCGGCGTCCGCCTCGGCCGCGCAGACAAGGCTGACGCGCGGCGTCAGGTCGGTGAAGTAGCGTCCGAACAGCTCCAGATACGTGTGGATCGCGCCGATCTTCAACTGCCCCGCCGACAAAAGCCGCGCCAGCCGTGCCGCCTGCGGACCCGAGAAGGAGAAGTCCAGTTTCGACGCGACCCCCGCTTCGAACACGTCCAGATGCGCGGGCAGCGCCAGAACCGACTGCACGATGTGCAGGTCGTGCACCACCGCCGGATCCAGCCGTGCAAGGGCCAGTGCAAGGAAGTCGGCCTGCTTCTGGTTGTTCCCTTCGATGCAGACGCGGTCGCCGGGTTCGATCACCCGCGCCAGCAGATCACCGATGGCGGCGGCCTGAACGGTCTTGCCTTGGGTCAGCGCGGCGGCCCGTTCCATCCGCGCATCGCGGTTGCGACCCAGGTGGTTCCATTCCTTCATCCAGCACCTCCCGCATGTCGGATACTGTTATCGTATGCCTACGTGCCTCATACGGCAAGCTTTGTATTCCGTTGACGCGTGCATGATCCTGACTGCATACAGGAACAGGAAGAGGGAGAGTCGCGTGTCCGAACCCGAAGGCCCGCTCAGCGAACGGATCCGGTTGTCCCTGATGGACGACATCTCCACCGGCGCGCTGGCCCCCGGCACCGTGCTCGACGAGGCGGTTCTGGCGGACCGCTTTGGCGCGTCCCGCACCCCCGTCCGCGAAGCGCTGCGGCAGGTGGAAGCCGCCGGGCTGATCGAGATCCGCCCCCGGCGCGGCGCGATCGTCCTGCCCATGACCCTGCCCCGCCTGCTGGAGATGTTCGAGGTCACGGCCGAGATCGAGGTGATGTGCACCCGTCTGGCCACCCACCGCATCACCGGGCTGGAACGCGCCGCGCTTGCCGAACTGCACGACGCCTCGGGCGCCGCCGCCAAGGCGGGCGACGTGGAGGCTTATGATGGCTTCAACCTTGCCTTTCACGAAGGTCTCTACAAGGCGACGCAGAACGGCTTTCTGTTGGAACAGGCGCTGGCCCTGCGCGCGCGGCTGCTGCCGTTCCGCCGCACGCAACTGCGCTATCCGCAGCGCCTTCACACCTCTCTGGCCGAACACGGCGCCATCCTGCGCGCCATGACGCGCGGGGAGCCGGAGGAGGCCGCCCGCGCCATGCGCGAACACATGCTGAACGCGGGCACCTCGCTCGCCCGCTACCTCAAACCCGAAAAGGACTGACGCGCGGGGCGATCCGGTTGGGAGGCCGGACCGCGCGTCCACAACAAGGGAGGAAGACATGTCTGCACAACTGGCCACGATCCTCGGCCTCGGGGTGATGTTCGTCGTCGCGACGGCCTTGCCGATCAACATGGGGGCGCTTGGCTTCGCGCTGGCCTTCCTGATCGGCACGGTCTTTGTCGGGATGGGCGCGAACGACATCTTGGGCGGCTTTCCGGGGGACCTGTTCGTCACGCTGGTGGGGATCACCTACCTGTTCGGCATCGCCCAGAACAACGGCACCATCGACTGGCTGGTGCAGGCCTGCGTGCGCGGCGTGCGGGGACGCATCGCCGCGATCCCGTGGGTGATGTTCTTCGTGGCGGCGCTGCTGACCGCGATCGGGGCCGTCAGCCCCGCCGCCGTGGCCATCATCGCACCCATCGCCCTGCGCTTTGCCGCGCAATACGCGATCAACCCGCTTCTGATGGGCATCATGGTTATCCACGGCGCGCAGGGCGGCGGCTTTTCCCCCATCAGCATCTATGGCGGCATCACCAACCAGGTGGTCGAACGCGCCGGCCTGCCGGGGGATGAGATCACGCTGTTCCTGGCCAGCCTGATCTTCAACCTGCTGATCGCCATAGTCGCCTTCTTCGCCCTGGGCGGCCACCGCAGCACCAGCGTCGCGGCGGGCGGGTCTGCGGAAACCTTCGGCCCCGGCGTGTCCGTCGACATCCGCGGCCATGGCGGGCATGAAGCCGCCGATCCCCGCGACCGCGAACGCGAACTGCGCGAGGTGCAGCCCTCGGGGCGTCCCGACACGGAACAGACGCTGACCATGCTGGGCCTTGCCATGCTGGCGATCCTGTCGCTGGCCTTCAGCCTGAACGTCGGCCTTGTGGCGATGTGCGTGGCGGTGGTGCTGGCGCTGGTCTGCCCGCGCGGCCAGAAGGGCGCGATCGACAAGGTGGCATGGCCCACCGTCCTGCTGATCGCCGGCGTCATCACCTATGTCGGTGTTCTGCAAGAGGCGGGGGCCATCGACTACGTAGCCAACGGCGTCGCGTCCCTGGCCGTCCCGCTGCTGGTGGCCCTGCTGCTGTGCTACATCGGCGGGATCGTGTCGGCCTTCGCGTCCTCGGTCGGGGTGCTGGGGGCCACCATCCCCCTGGCCGTGCCCTTCCTGCTGACGGGCGAGGTTGGCACCCCCGGCATGATCGCGGCGCTGGCCGTGTCCTCCACCATCGTCGACGTGTCGCCCTTCTCCACCAACGGGGCGCTGGTCGTGGCCAACGCGCAGAACGTGGACAAGGAGCGTTTCTTCCGCACCCTTCTGATCTACAGCGGGCTGGTTGTCGCGGCCGGTCCCCTGCTGGCGTGGATCGTGTTCGTGCTGCCGGGCTGGCTGTAAGAAACGGTCACCCGGGTTCTCAGGCGACCGGCAGCATGCCCCGTCGAGCCGCAGGTTCGATCCGGCGATGTAGGCCGCGCGGGGGCTGACCAGGAACGCGCCGGCGGCGGAGATTTCCTCCACCGTGCGCACGCGGCCCAAGGGGATCTGGCCGCACAGCGGCAGCACGGCCGCCTCCATCTTGGCCCGCGGAAGGTCCTTTGAGATGTCCTGCCCGGCCGCGACCTCCCGGAACCGCGCCTTGCGCCGGGCGCTGTGGATCGTGCCGGGGGAGATCGTGTTCACGGTCACCCCCCTCGGCCGCGACGGCCTTGGCCAAGGAGGACGACATCGCGTTCATCGCCGCCTTGGCGGCGGAGTAGCCGGGCTTGACGGCAGGCGGCATCAGGCCCGCCAAGCTGGAGATGTTGATGATCCGGCCCCACCGCGCGGCACGCATCCGGGGCAGCACTGCCATTGTCGTCCGCACCGTGGCCAGCACCTTGCGATCATAGGCCGAAACCCAGTCGGCCGGGTCGGCGGTTTCCCAATCACCGCCCGCGCCCGATCCGCCCGCGTTGTTCACGAGGATGTCGATCCCACCCACCGCCGCGCTTGCGGCCTCCACCAAGGCTGCGACCTGCACGTCAGAGGTCAGATCGCCGGTGGCAGCGCAGGCTTGACCACCTTGGGCGACGATCTGCCGGGCGGCCACCTCCTCTGCGAACGGACGATCGCGGCCATGAACCACGACCACGGCGCGCTCCCGTGCAAGGCTCCGCGCGGTACCTTTCCCGATCCCCTTGCTGCTGCCGGTCACGAGTGCGACCTTTCCCCGAAGCCGTGTATCCATGACCGATCCCTTTCTGCATGTCGGTCCCGGATAAGGGAGGGCGGGGATGGGAACGGCAAGAAGACACGAAAAGGTGCCTGTTCCGCAGGAGGAGAGGGCGGAATGCCTTGGCCCCGGCGGGGCGGTCGCGCATGTGACAGGATGCCTGCGCATGATCCGCGGACGCCGGACCTTGCGGATTGTGTTCCGTCTTTAGGCCGACGAGGTCCTTCGCAGTTCCAATTGCTGCGCAATAAGCCAGGCGTGTCCCAGAAGATGCTGACGCAGCACCTGCGGGATCTGGAACAGGACCAACTGATCTTCCGGGCCGACTTCAAGGAGCAGCCCCCTCGGGTCGAATACCGCCCTGAGGATACCGGCCGCGCGTTGATGCCGGTTTTGCTGGCCGCACGTCGTTTCCCGGAGGAGCATGCGGGGCCTGCGGCGAAGGCGGATGCTCCGGTCTCACTTTAGGTCAAGACGCGGGCAGGGTGCCAGCCGCGTCGCCGTGATGTATCTGGGAGAGATCGTGGAGATCGGCGCGCGAAGAGGTCGTCCGCAATCCTCGGCACCCATACACCAACGGCTGATGGCGGCGGTGCCGATCCCGACCCCACGCGTCGTGGCCTGCGCCGCGGCGCCCTGGCCGAGGAGCTGAAAAGCCTGGTTCGCTCGAGGGGTACGAGCCGCCCACCACTGGCGCGAGGTGTCCCCCGGTATCTCGTGATGAAAACGGTCCGAGGCACGGCTTACCTGCGCCAGCCCGGCCGCACATCCTCTTCGCGGCGGGCGACCGGCATCAGGCCAAGGCTGTATCCGCCGACGGACGACAGGCGGCCGCGCCAGACAAGGTCACGCCCGACGGGCATCGGCCCGCGGCTGCTGATGTAGCATGCGGACTTGAGGTGAATGTATTGAGGCGGCCAGTCGAGGTCCGGCCCCTTGGCATCCGCGTAGACCGTCTTGTAACAGTCCATCGCCTTGCGAAGCAGGTCCGACAGATCGTCGTCTTCCGTGGAAGCGGCGGCATATTGTTCAGAGAAATACGCGAAGTAATCCGTGCCCGACATCAGAACGCCGGTGATCACCGATCCTTCCACATAAAGAGTTACGGCCAGTCCAAGACCATCATTCGCAAGCCGGACCAGATCCCTGAGGAACCAGCAGATCTGGTCGAGGGGTGGTTCCTGCCGTTCAGGGTTGTCGCGTTCGGGGGCATCATTCGTCGAGGTCATCACGTCCTCCACACCGGGGCCAGGCACTCGCGCCAGCCTTCATGCAACACCATGATTGTTGCGTCGCCCTGCACGGAGCGGCCGGCCCGGAAATATCTGACGGTCTGGGGGGGCACCCGGCGCCAAAAGGCATGCGCTCGGCGACATCTGTCTGGCGTCGGCGGAAGGTGACATCTGGCGTCGGTTGCCGGATAACCCCTGGTGAGCGACCGTTCGCAATCTTCAGGGCGAACACCATTAAGACCGCCACCCTGCTCGCCGGACTGGAAGCCGTGTCCGACGGATCGGGCGGGCGGTTCCGCCCTTCGCATGGGGGTGACGCACTCGGAGCAGCCCGGCGGGACGTCCTCGGGGTACGCCCGCTCCGGTCCGGGGGAAGACGCTGCTGGAAACGATTCCCGCGCAATTGGACAGCGGGGCGACGGCGCTTGCGTTTTCCTCGGGGGCATCCGCGGCGCAGACGGCGCTTTCCCTGCCCGGAAGTGGCGGAGAGATCCTGGTGGAGGCGGACAGTCACTTGGATTTTCGGTCCATCCTGTCCCGTTCCGTCGCTGCACCGGGTCTGTCCCTCCGACTCGTGGACCTGATGGATGAGGCTGCGGTTGCCGAGGCGTTGGTTCCCGGCCGCACCGCGATGATCGGGGCGGAATGTACAGGCAATCCCGCGTGACAGGTGCCGGACCTGCGGCGGTTGTCTGCACTGACGCGGGATGCGGGTGCGCAGATGGTCGTCGACGCGACGGCGGCCACCCCTATCACGTCCGCCCGCTGGAACTGGGGGCGGATCGGGTGCTGCAATCGGCCCCGAAGTTTCTGAAGGGGCATGGTGACGTTCTGGACGAATTGCCGGCCCTTGCCGATCCCCGGCTGCGCGAAGAACTGGCCCAGCAACGCACGGACGCCGGAACGATCCTGACGCCCGCCCGCGAGTGGCTGCTGCTGCGCGGGTTGCGCACCTTCGCGCTGCGGATGGAACGGGCCTCGGCCACCGCCGCGCACCTTGCGGACTGGCTGGCAGGTCAGGGGATGACCGTGCATTACCCCGGACGACCCGATCACCCCCAGCACGCCGCGGCCACGGCCCAGTATTCCAATGGCTTCGGCCCGATGCTGTCCTTCCTAATGGGAACGGCAGCGCCCGCCGATGCGGTGGTGGAGGCTGTGCGGATCTTCCGCCGCGCCACCTCCCTCGGATCGACGGAAAGCCTGATCGAGCGTCGGCCCGCGACCGAAGGGCCCACGCTGCCTCGATGACCTTGTCCGCCTGTCCATCGGGCTGGAGGCGGCGGAGGACCTCTCGGACGATCTGCGCGGCGCCTTGCAAGCCGCCGCCATTGGCGCGACAACGACGTCCGAAGCCCTTGGGGAGACACGGACATGATCACGATTCTGGACGGCGGCATGGGCCGGGAGCTGGAGCGCAGCGGCGCCCCCTTCCGCCAACCCGAATGGTCCGCACTGGCCCTGATGGAGGCGCCGGACACCGTCCGCGCCGCCCATGCCCGCTTCGTCGAGGCGGGGGCAAAGGTCATCACCACGAACAGCTACGCCCTTGTCCCCTATCACATCGGACAGGAGCGGTTCGACAGCAGCGCCGAGCGGCTGGCCGATCTGGCCGGACGCCTCGCCCGCGAGGCCGCGGATGCGGGCGAAGGCGTGCGGGTGGCAGGCTCCCTTCCCCCGGTCTTCGGGTCCTATCGGCCGGACCTGTTCCGCGCGGCCGAAGCGCCGGCCCTGTTCGCGCCGCTGGTGAAGGGCCTTGCGCCGCATGTCGACCTGTGGCTGGCCGAAACCCAAAGCAGCCTGGAAGAGGCCGAGGCCGCCGCGACGGCCGTGAAGGGCACGGACAAACCGCTCTGGCTGTCCTTCACCCTGCGCGACGGGGATGAGGCGACGGACCAGCCCTGCCTCCGCTCCGGCCAGACGGTGGAGGAGGCGGCGCGGCTGGTGGCGCGGGTGGGCGCGGCGGCCATGCTCTTCAACTGCTCCATGCCCGAGGTGATGCAGGGCGCGCTGGACGCGGCGCGGTCCGTGCTGGGGGAAGGTTTCCCGCTGGGCGTCTATGCAAATGCCTTCATCTCCCAGGATGAGGACGGGGACGCGAACGAGGTGGTCAGCGACATCCGTGCGGACCTGACCACCCGCGCCTATTGCAACGTGGCGGCAAGCTGGGCCGCGAACGGGGCGACGATCCTGGGCGGCTGCTGCGGGATCGGGACGGAGCATATCCACGCCATGGCCCACAGCCTGAACAAGTGACACGCCGGCGGGGGGTCACCGTCCGGCGGGCAGGCGGTTTTCCAACCAGCGCAGCACGACTGTCAGCCCCCCGCTGAGGATCAGGTAGATCGCGACAAGCAAAAGCAGCGGTTCGTAGGTCAAGAAGGTCGTCTGCCGCACACGGGTGACGACCGCGAACAGATCCGTCACGGTGATCGTGGCAACCAGCGGTGTCGATTTCAGTTGCAGGATGATCTCCCCCGCCAGGGTCGGGAGGGCGCGGTGGACGGCGCGGGGCAGCCAGATGCGCCGGAACACCGTGGCGCCCGACATGCCGAAGGCACGGCCGGCCTCCAGCTCCCCCTTCGGGACGCCAAGGAACGCGCCGCGCATCACCTCCCCCTCATAGGCCGCGAAGGACAGGGTCAGGGCGACCAGGCCATAGGGCCACGCCTCGCGCAGGTAGGGCCAGATCCAGGTGCCGCGCAATTCGGGAAATTGAGCGAAGAGCGAGCCGAGCCCGTAATAGAACAGCCACATCTGCAATAAAAGCGGCGTGCCCCGCACCACGGTGCACAGGCCGGACGCGAACCAGCGCAGCGGCCGCGGCCCCGTCACCTGCGCCAGCCCCAAGGGCAGCGCGAAGACAAAGCCGAGGACGACGCTGGCAACCAGCATCGCCAGCGTGGTGCCCAAGCCGGCCCAAAGGCGCGGCAGATAGGTGGGAAGCCAGCTCCAATCCATCAGGCGGATGATGGCGAGCAGGCCTGCAAGCGCGATCAGGGCCATCGCGATCCGGTGCGGCAGAACAAGGGCGCGCCAGCGGGGCGCAGGGCTCAGGTCGGCCATCGCGTCAGCCTGTCGGGTCAAGGCCGCGGCGCGCGCTTTTTTCAAAGCGCCGAAGGCCGATGTTCGAAACCAGCGTCAGCCCAAGGTAAAGCGCGCCCGCCGCAAGAAAGAACAGGAAATATTCCCGCGTCGCCGACGCCGCCTGCCGGGTGACAAGCGTCAGTTCCGAAAAGCCGATGACGGCCAGAAGGGCGGTGTCCTTCGTGGCGATCATCCACAGGTTCGCCATTCCGGGAATGGCATGGGGCGTCATGGCCGGAAGGGTCACGCGGGTCAGGATCTTGGCGGGCGACATGCCGAAGGCCTGCGCCGCCTCGATCTGGCCCACGGGCACGGCGCGGATCGCGCCGCGGATCACCTCGGTCGCGTAGCCACCCTGAACCAGCCCGATCACCAGGATCCCGGCGGTCAGCCCGCCGATGTCGAACCCCGCAAAACCCAGCGACTGCGCCGCCCGGTTGGCCAGATCCGTGCCCACGTAATAGAACAGCAGCATCAGCACCAGCTCCGGCACCCCCCGGATGACAAGGGTGTAGATCTCGGCCAGATCGCGGGTGACGCGCCCGCCATGCAGTTTGGCCATGGCGCCCACGATCCCGATCAGGATGCCGACGGCATAGCCGCCCACCGCCAGTTCCACCGACCGCAGGAACCCCGCCAGAAGCGCGCCGCCCCATCCCGGGGCATCGAGTGCGAGCAGGCTGAAATCGACACCGAAGATCATCGTGCCCGCCCTGTCGCCCTGCCCCGGAAAGCCTTCATTTGCCGTAGATGTCGAAGTTGAAATAGGGCTTGGCCAGCGCGTCAAAGGTGCCGTCGGCGCGGATGTCGGCGATGGCCTTGTTCACCTTTGCCAGCAGTTCCGTGTCGTCCTTGCGCAGGCCGACGCCCACACCGCTGCCCAGCGTCTCGGCGTCGCCCTCGACCTCGCCGCGGTATTCGCAGCAGGCCTTGCCGACCTCGGTTTCCAGGAAGGGCTGCATGGCCAGCGTGTCGCCCACCACCGCGTCGATGCGGCCGGCCACCAGATCCTGAAGCTCCTCGTCCAGCGTCTGGTAGATGCGCACGTCACCCGCGCTGTCGGCAAAGAACTGCGCGACATAGTTTTCCTGCACCGATCCGGACTGCGTGCCGAGATAGGCCCCTTCCACCCCTTCCGGCGTAGGCTGCACGTCCGAGGTCCTCAGCGCGACAACCCCGGTCGGCGCGTCGTAATACTTGTCCGAAAACGCGATCTGTTCCGCCCGCTCCGGTGTGATCCCCATGGAGCCGATGATCATGTCGATCTTGCCGGTGTTCAGCGCGGGGATGATCCCTTCCCACGCGACGGGCACGACCTCGCACTCCGCGCCGATGCGCTCGCACAGCGCGCCGATGAAGTCGATCTCCCACCCGCTCCACGTGCCCGAGGCGTCGGGGGCGTAGAAGGGGGGATAGGGTTCCGCCGAGACGCCGACCTTGTAGGTTTGGGCCATCACCGGCGCGGCAAGGACCGTGAAGGCGGCAAGGGAAAGTGCGAGTGTTCGGATCATGACCATTCCTGTGTTGATGCGGGCGTCAGCCGACGGCGCGGATGAACTGTTGAAGATGCACGGATTTCGGGTCGCCGAACACCCGCTCCGGCGGTCCCTCCTCCTCGATCCGTCCTTGGCGAAGGAAGATGACGTGGCTGGCCACGTCGCGGGCGAACTTCATCTCGTGCGTGACGAGGATCATGGTCCGCTTTTCCCGCGCCAGTTCGCGGATGACGGCCAGAACCTCTCCCACCAGCTCGGGATCGAGGGCGGAGGTCGGTTCGTCGAACAGCATGGCGGCCGGGTCCACGGCCAGAACGCGGGCGATGGCCGCCCGCTGCTGCTGCCCTCCCGAAAGCTGCGACGGCCAGGCGTCCAGCTTTGCGCCAAGGCCCACGCGGATCAGCACCTCCCGCGCGCGGGCCTCCGCCTCGGCCCGCGGGACGCCAAGGACGTGGACCGGCGCTTCCATCACGTTGCCAAGGACGGTGCGGTGGGGCCAAAGGTTGAAGGACTGGAACACCATGCCCAGATGGGCGCGGATCCGCTGCACCTGCCGGCGGTCCGCTGCCTCCAGATCCCCGTCGCGCCCGCGGCGCAGGTTGTAGGCTTCTCCGCGGATGCTGATGCGGCCGGCGCTTGGCCGTTCCAGCAGGTTGATGCAGCGCAAAAGCGTGGACTTGCCGGACCCCGACCCCCCGATGATCGCGACGACATCGCCCGGTCGGGCTGCAAGGGACACGCCCTTCAGCACCTCGACCCCGCCGAACTGCTTGTGCAGGTTCTCCACCTGAACGGCTGGCACGTCGCTCATCTCTGCTCCTCGGGTCCCATCCCCCGGATCCGGCGTCTTCCAGCTTCTCTCTGGCCGCGGGACGGTATATCCGGCAGCGGAAAGGGCGGTCGCACCCCCGGGAGGGAATGGGAATGTTCAATGTTTCGGCCGCGTCGCCGGGCGTCCGGTGGTGCTGGTTATCACCGCAGCTTCGGGCACTGCAAGCCGGACAGGCAGGGCGGAAGGCCCCGTACGACGTTTTCCATTCCCGAACCCTGCCGCACCGCCCCACCTGAAAGGAACCGCTGCCATGACATCCCTCCTCGTGTTCCAGTCCTGCTGCCCCATGGCGGGCCAAGGCGGTGCCGCATGATGCCGTTTCCCATCGCCGCCACCGACGCGGTCGCGCATGCGGGGGTCCAGCCGGAAAGCTGCGACGTGGTCATCGTCGGCGCGGGCGTTCTGGGCGTCACGGCGGCGCTGTTCCTGCGGCGGCGCGGCCTGAACGTCACCCTTCTGGAAAAGGGCCGTGTCGCGGGCGAGCAGTCCTCGCGCAACTGGGGCTGGATCCGGCAGCAGGGCCGCGACCCGGCCGAGCTTCCCGTCGCGATCGAGGCGAACGCCCTGTGGCGCCAGCTGGCACGCGAATGCGGCGAGGAGATCGGCCTGACAACCGGCGGCACGACCTACATCGCCCGCACCGAGGCGGAGATGAAGACCTATGCCGACTGGCTACCGCACGCCGCGGCCCACGGGGTGGACACGCGCCTGCTGACGGCCGAAGCGACGGATGTTCTGATCCCCGGCATGTCGCGGCGGCCCGTGGGGGCGCTGCACACATCGTCGGACATGCGGGCGGAGCCTTGGGTGGCCGTTCCGGCGCTGGCCCGGATGGCGGCGCGCGAAGGTGTCGTCATCGTGGAGGGTTGCGCCGTGCGCGGCCTCGACGTGCAAGCGGGCCGCGTTGCCGGTGTGGTGACCGAACGGGGCCGGCTGCGCGCGCCGGAGGTGGTGGTGACGGGCGGCGCCTGGACCGCGCTTTTGCTGCGGCAGGCCGGCATCCACATCCCGCAGCTGACCGTGCGGGGCACCGTGGCTGCGACCGAAGCCGTTCCGGACCTGCATGCGGGCTGCGCCATCGATGAACGGATCGCCTTCCGGCGGCGGCAGGATGGCGGCTACACCCTTGGCCCCGCCGGCTTCCACGAAGTCTTCCTCGGCCGCGACGTGTTCCGGAACCTGACCCGCTACCTTCCCGCGCTGCGCGAGGATCCGACGGGCACGAAGATCCGCCTCGCCTCGCCCAAGGGGTATCCCGACGCCTGGACCACGCCCCGCCGCTTTTCGGCCGACGAGGTGTCGCCGTTCGAGAAGATGCGCGTCCTGAACCCCGCCCCCAACCGCCGCATCGCCGAAAAGATGCGGAGCGACTTCGCCGCGCTCTTCCCCGGCGCGGGGGAGGTGCGGCTGAAGGCCGCCTGGGCCGGGATGATCGACGTGATGCCGGACGTGGTCCCGATCGTGGATCGCTGCCCCGCCTTGCCGGGCCTGACCATCGGAACGGGCCTGTCGGCGCACGGCTTCGGCATCGGCCCGGGCTTTGGCCGGATCCTTGCGGACATCGTGACAGGCGGCGCGGCCGGGCACGACATGTCCCGCTTCCGCTTCTCGCGGTTCAGCGACGGAAGCCGGATCAGGCCGGGACCCGCGCTTTGACATGTGAATCGGTGCCAGCCTGCCAAGGCCTCGCATCGAGGTTTGACGGCGCGCAAAGGCGCGATAAGGTTCTGCCATAACATCAGGGGCAGGGCAGGAAATGAACTTCATGGCAAAGGCCACCGCGATCGTGGGTGGCACGATGGTGGCGATGCGTCGTTTCGGGGCACCGAAGACGCAGGCGGTCGGGGCCGCCCCCACCATTCCCGAGGCACGGAAGCAGGGGATCATGACCCTGAAGATGCCGACCGCCAAGGGGTGGGAGGCCGGCCATGTCCCGAGCGCGGCGCCGGGCCTGAAGGTCAACGCCTTCGCCTCGGACCTCGACCATCCGCGCTGGATCGAGGTGCTTCCCAACGGCGACGTCCTCGTGTCGGAAGCCAAGCAGGAAGGCTCGCCCCCCAAGACGCTGATGGACCGCGCGGCCCATGCCACGATGCGGCGGGCCAAGGCGATCGGCACCAGCGCCAACCGCATCACCCTGTGGCGCGACAGCGACGGTGACGGCGTGGCCGAAACCCGCACCGTGTTCCTGGAAAGGCAAAACCAGCCCTTCGGCATGGCGCTGGTGGACGCCACCTTCTATGTCGGAAACACCGACGGCATCCTGTCCTTCCCCTATGCCGAGGGAGACACCCGCCTGACTGGCCCCGGCCGCAAGCTGGTGGACTTCAAGCCCGGCGGCCACTGGACGCGCAGCCTGATCCTGTCGCCGGACCGGACGAAGATCTATGCGGGCGTCGGGTCCCTCAGCAACATCGGGGATGACGGGATGCAGGCCGAGGAAGGCCGCGCCGCCATCTGGGAACTGGATCTGACCACGGAAAACGCCCGCATCTTCGCCTCGGGCCTGCGCAACGCCGTCGGCATGGCATGGGAGCCGGAAACGCAGAGGCTGTGGACCGTCGTGAACGAGCGGGACGGGCTGGGGGATGAAACGCCGCCGGATTACCTCACCTCGGTGCAGGACGGGGGTTTCTACGGCTGGCCGTATTGCTACTGGGGCCAGACAGTGGACGATCGGGTCGAACAGGACGCGGCGCTTGTGGCGCGCGCGATCACGCCGGATTACGCCCTGGGGGGCCACACGGCGTCCCTTGGCCTGTGCTGGATGCCGGAGGGCACGCTTCCCGGCTTCCCGGACGGCATGGTCATCGGGCAGCACGGGTCGTGGAACCGTTCCACCCTCAGCGGGTATCGGGTGATCTTCGTGCCGTTCCGGAACGGCAAGCCCGCCGGCCCGCCGCGCGACATCCTGTGGGGCTTCCTGTCCGAGGATGAGAAGACCTCGTTCGGGCGGCCCGTCGGCGTCGCCATCGGGCCGGACAAGGCCTCGCTGCTGGTCGCCGATGATGTGGGCGACGTGATCTGGCGCGTCACGGCGGCGTAGGTCCCGCAGATCTGGCTGCCGGGGGGATCATTCTCCGGTGGCCAGGGCGAACCCTTCATCGATCCAACCGGTGATGCCGCCCGCCATGATCTTCACGGGAAGTCCCAGTTCGGCCAGCCGCAGCGCACCGCGGGCAGCGCCGTTGCAATGGGGTCCGGCGCAATAGGTGACGAACAGGGTCCCTTCGGGCCAGGCGTTCATCTTCGACCGCGTGATCTTGCCATGCGGCAGAAGGACCGCGCCCGGAACATGCCCCGCGGCATAAAGCGACGGGCCGCGGACATCCAGAAGAACGAAATCCGGCCCCTTGGACAGGGCGTCGTGCACGTCCCAGCAGTCCGTCTCGAAGGCAAAGCCAGCGGCGAAGTGCGTTTGGGCCTCCTCACTCGGGGCGGCGGGAATGGCGGTCACGGCAGAGGGCATGGGCGTATCTTTCACAATTGCTTCGAAGGATATGGCCGGAGAGTGAATTTCATGGCAATTGGCAGGAATGACAACCTCCGTAGATATCACGCCAAACCTTGCCGCCGACACGAGGAAGCCCCTCGTCACCGCCCTCCTCTATGACGGTCTTTGCACGTTCGAGTTCGGGATCGTCGCCGAAGTGTTCGGCCTGCATCGCCCCGAGATGGGACCGGACTGGTACCGTTTCGCCAGTTGCGCCGTCGAGCCGGGACCGCTGCGCGCGCATGGCGGCTTCACCCTGACGCCCGACCGCGGGCCGGACCTGCTGGACGAGGCGGACATCATCGTGGTGCCGGGGTGGAAGGGCGCGGAGGCCGAGGTGCCTGAGGCGCTGACGGACCGGCTTCGCGCCGCACATGCGCGGGGGGCGCGGCTGGTGTCGATCTGCTCGGGCGCGTTCGTTCTGGCCGCCACCGGCCTGCTGGACGGTGCGACGGCGGCCACGCATTGGCGGTATGCCGAGGCGTTGCAGGAACGCTTTCCGAAGGTTCGGGTGGATGCCGCCTCCTTGTATCGCAGCCATGACAGGGTCTTCACCTCGGCCGGAAGCGCCGCCGGCATCGACCTGCTGATCGAGATCGTGAAGCAGGATTTCGGCCCCGAGGCCGCAAACTCGGTCGCGCGGCGGCTGGTCGTTCCGGCGCATCGCACGGGCGGACAGGCCCAGTTTCTGGAGCGGCCGGTTCCGGTGCATCGGGGCAGCGCGGTCGCACCGCTCCTGGACCGGATGCGCGAAACGCTGGACCAGAACTGGCCGGTCGAACGTATGGCAGGCGCGTGCCGGATGAGCCCCCGCACCTTCCTTCGCCGCTTTCAGGACGCAACGGGCACGACCCCAGGCGACTGGCTGATCGCGGAACGCGTGGAAGCGGCCAGGGCACTTCTGTGCGGTGGCGGGCTGGGGATTGAGGCGGTGGCGATGGCCATCGGGTTCGGCTCGGGCCACACGCTGCGCCATCACTTCCGCCAGCGGACGGGGCTGTCCCCCTCGGCCTTTCGCCTGCGGTTCCTTCCCACGGGAACCGCCGCGTCCCCGTCCGCCGTCCGCGCGATCAGGGGGAGCGTGAGAAGCCCCAGCACCGCCGCACTCAGAAAGAACGGGCCATAGCCGAACGTTTGCGCGACCCGGCCGGCCGCCATTCCTGCCAGCATGCTGACGGTGGCGTCCATGCACTGGAACAGCGTGAAGTCCACGCCCGGCTGTCCGGCATCGGCCAGCGTCATGAACCGGGCATACAGCGCCACGAAGCCGATGGAGAGGACGAAGGACCCGCTGAACAACGCGCCCCCGATCAGCACCCTGTCGGGCAGCCCGTCATAGGCGGCATGCCCCGCCAGCAAGGTCAGCGAAAGGGCCTGCGCAAGAACCGTCACGCCCAGCACGCGGCGGGTTCCGAAGCGGCGCACCAGCGCACCCCCGACAACCGCGCCCAGAATGCCCAGCACCAAGCTGCCCGCACCGGCCAACATCCCGACCGACGCCAGGCTGAACCCGTTGTCGATCAGGAACGGGCCGATCATGCCAAGCGCCGTCTTCTGCGCGACCACGAACAGGGCCGCAAGGATCAGGCCCCGGCGCACCTCTGGCCGCGCCAGCGCAACACGTAGGCTGGGCGACGACACGGGCGGCAATGTCTGCCGTTCCAGACGCCGCGAATGAAGCACGAGTGGCAAGCCCAGAACCACGACAAGCGCGGCCATTGCGGCCACGCCGATGCCCCAGCCCCACCCATCCACCAGCACCAGAAGCAGCCCCATCCCGAGGGCCGACCCGACATAGGCCCCGCCCACCTGCATGGCGTTTCCCCAGCCGACCTCGTGCCGCCTCAGACGTTCCACCGCGTAACCGTCGCAGGCGATGTCGACCGTGGCCGTGGTGAAGGCCACCACGCCCAGCACGATCAGCAGCGGCCACAGCGGCACGGGGCCGGTCACCGCGGCCAGCAACAGCCCGCCAGCGGCAATGACATTGCCCGCCGCCACCAGCGTGGCGGTGTGGCCGCCTTGCCGGAAGCGTTCCACCGCCGGCGCCCACAGGAACTTGGCCGCCCAAGGCAGGATCAGCAGGGACAGAAGCCCCACCTGGTCCAGGGGCAGGCCTTCCGCGCGCAGGACCGCCGGCAGGCCGCCCCAGGTCAGCCCGCCGATGATGGCCTGCGCCGTATAAAGCCCGCCGATGGAGGCCAGCAGTGGCAAACCCTTCATCAGAAGCGGTACCGGATGGACGCGGTGGCGCTGCGGCCTTCGTCCCGATAGCACGTGCCCCCCGTGCAGATCGCCTTCTGCTGGTCGAAGACGTTGTGCACGTTCACCTGCGCCTCGACCCCGCGCCATGCGGGATTGGTCGCCCCAAAGTCATAGGACAGCGCCAGATCGACGAAGGTGCGGTTGTCGTTGCCGCTGGTGTTGGCGTCCGTGGTGTAGCTCGTTCCCACATACCGCATGCCAGCCCCAAAGCCGAACCCCTGCAGCGCACCATCCTGCGGCGCGTAGTGCGTCCAAAGCGAGGCGATGTTGTTCGGTGTCGCGGACAGTTCGTTGCCGACGGTGCCTTCGACGCCATCCTCGATCTTCACGCGCAGATGGGTGTAGGAGGCGATCAGGCTCAGCCCGTTGTCGAAGGAGGTCGACGCCTCCAGTTCCACCCCGCGCGAGTTCATGTCGAGCTGCCGCTGGCGGTTCGGCCCGGCCGAGCTGTCCAGAACAATTCCGTCGTTCTGGTCGATGTCGAAGATGGCGGCCGACAGCAGGCTGTTCGTGCCGGGAAGCTGGTATTTCACCCCCACCTCCCTTTGCACCGCCTTGGTCGGCTTGGCCACGCTGTCGGACGTTTCGTCCGCCACATCCGCATAAACGACGCCCACATTCGGGGAGAACGAGGTCGAGAGGTTGGCGTAGGGCGTCACGCCGTTGTCGAACCGGTAGGACAGGCCCACGCGGCCCGACGCCGCCTTGTCCTTGTTGCGGAAGGTATCGAGGGAGGAGGTCTGCGTCGTGGCGTCGATCCAGTCATGGCGGGCGCTGGCGACGGCGGTCCATCGCCCGAAGCTCATCTGGTCGTGGAGATACACGCCCCACTGGTCGAAGTCCTGGTTGCCGGCGTTGCTCAGCGCCAACTCCGAGGCATCCTCGGCCGAGGTGTCGCTGATGGCGCTGGACGTGTCATAGCTGCCCTTGCCGTAATCCACCCCCACCAGCAATTCGTGCGCCACGGCGCCCGTGTCGAAGTTGACCTGCGCCTGGTTGTCCACGGTGAAGAAGCGGGACGTTTCCACGTAGTGGCCCCAGGTGGAGTAGATGAGGTAGCTGTAGGCCAGATCCGCATCGGCTTCGGCATAGCGCAGGTTCTGGCGCAGGGTGACGCGGTCGGTCAGCTCATGCTCCAACTCATACCCCAGGCGCCATTGCTCCTGACCGTAGTGGTTGTAGTCGGGGTCGGCGAAATAATCGTCGAAGTCCGGCCGCTCGCCTTCGTTGAAGAAGAACGAGGTCGCGCCGCTGTCAATGTCCGAATACTCCCCCAGAACCGTCAGCGTGGTGCGGTCGTCGATCTTCCACGTCAGCGCGGGCGCGATCAGCGTCTTGTCATCCTCGAACCCCGGCAGGGCGCTTTCGCCGTTCCGCATCAACCCCGTCAGGCGGTAAAGCAGCGTGGCATCGGCGTTCGCCGTGCCCGTCAGGTCGAACGACAGCTGCTTGCGGTCGTTCGTGCCACCCAGTAGTTCCACCTCGCGGAAGGTGTCCTCCTTCGGGCGCTTGGACACGAAGTTCAGAAGGCCTCCCGGGCCGCTGACCCCGTAAAGCGAGGAGGCCGGCCCCTTCAGGATCGCGATGCCCTCCACGGTATAGGGGTCGTTGTTGACGATCGCGGACGGCGCGTTGAAGACGCGCAACCCGTCACGATAGATGCCGGTGTAATAGGTGGGAAACCCCCGCAGGAAGAACGCGTCATACCGCGTGTCCAGCCCGAAATTATTGGGGTTCGCGCTGGCGGTGTAGGACAGCGCCTCGTTCACCGTCCGCGGCTTCTGATCCTCCAGCTGATCCTGCGTGATAGTCGTGATCGCCTGCGGAATGTTCAGGATGGGGGTGTCGACCTTTGTCGCCTGCCGTCCCTCCGACGCGACATATCCATCCTGCACAAGGGTGGAATCGCTTTCCGACTCCACGATGATCGGGGCAAGGACGGTCACTTCCGCCGCCGCAGGCATCCCGATCCCGGCTAGAACGGCCGTCACGCTGATCATGTTCTTCATGTCTGTCCCCCGTCGATTTTGGACCGGAGGAAGAAGATGTTTACGAAAATAGTCAAGATATTTTCGTGCGCGCCTTCGGGGCCGAGCCGATGCCCCCTTCCCAGCCGGCGCCGTCGTATACAACCTCCCCTTTATTTTCGCCTTATGGCGTCCAAAGCACCGTAATATTTCCCGCGAATCGAATTTCGTGTATACATTCATCGGAAGGGAGGCTGCGTTTCCATGATGGATGACAACCCGACAAGGTCGAGCCAGACGCAAACCGCCCGTGCGGCGATGACCTTGCGTGACATGATCGTGGGCAACCGGCTGACGGCGGACACCCGCCTGACCGAAACACAACTGGCCGAAATGCTGTCCATGTCCCGCACCCCGATCCGGGCCGCCATCCAGCGGCTGACGGACGAAGGGTTGCTGGTGCCGATGCCGGCCGGCGGCTATGCCATCCGCCGCCTGCTTCCCAGCGAGATCGCCGAAACCATCGAATTGCGCGGCGCGCTGGAAGGATTGGCGGCGCGCTGGCTGGCGGAGCGGGGGATCGAGCGGGAGGCCCTGAAGGATCTGGTGCGGATCTCGGACCAGATCGACGCGCTGCTGCGGGCGGACCACTTCGACCGGTCCGAACTGCCCGAATACGAACGACTGAACGCCCAGTTTCATCATTGCCTGATCACCGCCACCGGAAGCGCCCTTCTGGGGCAGGAGATCGCGCGGGCGAACAACCGGCCCTTCGCGTCGGCCAGCGCCCTTGTGGGCATGTATGAACATAACAGGGCGGCGCGGGACCATCTGCTGATCGGGCAGGAACACCACCGTGCCGTTCTGGACGCCATCGCCCAGCGGCAGGGCGCGCGAGCCGAGGCGATCATGCGGGAACATGCACGCCTTTCGCAGCGCAATTTCGATCACGCCCTTGGGCTTGACCGCCTGCCGGAGAATTTCCGGGGGGCCAGCCTGATCCTGCAACCGCAGGAGGACGCGCGCACGACCTGACCGTCAGCGGCAGCGGGGAGGCTGCCGTTCGCCATCTACGGGGGAGGAGACCCGATGAAAAGACGACACATGCTTTTGGGCACCGTTCTGGCGCTCTCGACCGCCTTGGGCGTTATGCCGGCCATGGCGCAGGAGGATCCTTTCAGGATCGGGCTGATCCTGCCGATGACCGGCCCCTTCGCCTCGACCGGCCGGCAGATCGACGCGGCCGCGCGGCTTTACATGACCCAGCACGGGGACGAGGTGGCGGGCCGGAAGATCGAACTGATCGTGAAGGACGACGCCGGCATCGCCGACACCACCAAGCGGCTGGCGCAGGAGATGATCGTCCGCGACAAGGTGGGCGCCTTGGCCGGGTTCGGCCTGACCCCGCTGGCCATGGCGACGGCGCCATTGTCCACCCGCGGCAAGACGCCGACGGTGGTGATGGCCGCCGCCACATCCACCATCACGGAACAATCGCCCTTCATCGTCCGCACCAGCTACACCACGCCGCAGGTGACGTCGAAGATCGCGGAATGGGCCGCGGGTCAGGGGATGCGGAAGGTCGTCACGCTGGTGTCCGATTACGGGCCGGGGATCGACGCGGAAAAGACCTTCGTGGGCACCTTCGGCGCGGCCGGGGGCGAGGTTGCCGAAACCCTGCGCGTTCCCCTGCAGAACCCCGACTTTTCGCCTTTCCTTCAACGCGTGGCCGACCTGAAGCCTGACGCGATCTTCGTTTTCGTGCCGTCCGGCGTCGGCGCGCAGTTCATGAAGCAGTATGTGGAGCGCGGACTGGATCAATCCGGGATCAAGCTGCTGGCGGATGGCGGGATCACCGATGACGACATCCTGAACGGGATGGGCGATCCGGCCCTGGCCGCGATCACGGGCTTCCATTACTCCGCCGCGCATGACAGCGCCATGAACATGGACTTCGTAAAGGCGTTCCAGGAGGCGACCGGCGGCACGCGCCCGAACTTCATGGCCGTCGGCGGCTATGACGGGATGCACCTCATCTATGCCGCGCTGGAAAAGGCCGGCGGCGAAGGCGGTGCCGCGATGATGGAGGCGATGAAGGGCCTGTCCTGGGAAAGCCCCCGCGGCCCCGTCAGCATTGATCCCGACACCCGCGACATCGTGCAGAACGTCTACCTTCGGCGGGTGGAGCGTCGGGACGGCGAGCTTTGGAACATCGAGTTCCAGACCTTCGAGGCGGTGAAGGACCCGGGCAAGACCGGGTCGTGATCCCGCAACAGCGCAAAGGACAATGGCTCGCGCCGGATCTTCGGCGCGGGGCCGGACCTCTCATGCCGGAACAAACCGATGCTGACCATCCTGATCGACGGAATTGCTTACGGAATGCTGCTCTTCGTCATGGCCCTCGGGCTGGCGGTGACGCTGGGGCTGATGAACTTCGTGAACCTGGCCCACGGCGCGTTTGCGATGATCGGCGGCTATGTCACCGCGCTGGCGATGAACCGGCTGGGCGTGCCTTTCCTTCTGACGCTGCCCTTCGCCTTTCTTGTCCCCGCGCTGGTGGGGTTGGTGGCCGAACGCACGCTTTACGTACGGCTGTACCGTCGCAGCCATCTGGATCAGGTGCTGTTCTCGCTGGCGCTGGTGTTCATGGCCATCGCGGGGGCGGATTGGCTTCTGGGGTCCAGCCAGATGCTGATCACCCTGCCCCCGTGGCTTCAGGGCCGGTTCGAGGTTCTGGGCGTCGGCGTCGGCCGCTACCGGGCCTTTCTGATCGTGGTCTGCGCGGCACTGGTTTTCGTGCTGCAGATGATCCTGTCCGGTACCCGCTTCGGCGCACGGCTGCGGGCGGCGGTCGATGACCAGCGCGCGGCGCGCGGCCTTGGCATCAATGTCGGGCGCATCTTCGCGCTGACCTTCGCCACCGGATCAGGCCTTGCCGGCCTTGGCGGCGCCCTGGGGATCGAGATCATGGGCCTTGATCCGACCTTCCCGCTGAAGATCCTCGTCTACGTGCTGATTGTGGTAACCGTGGGCGGCACCGCCAGCTTGACCGGTCCCTTCCTGGCCGCGCTGATCATCGGCACCGCCGACGTGGCCGGCAAGTACTACCTCCCCGGAATGGGGGCCTTCCTCATCTACCTTCTGATGATCGTCCTTCTGATCCTGCGCCCGCAGGGCCTGATCGCGCCCGCACGCTAAAGGATGCCCCACATGACCGAGACAAGCCTTTCGCCTGTTCGTCCCGCCCCGAGCCCTGCCGATGCGCGCGTCAGCCGCGACCTTCTGCGGCGCGGGCGCTGGAAACCGGCCGAATTCGCCTTCTGGCTGATGGTCGCCGCCAGCCTCTTCTTCCTGCCCGACCGTCATCTGCTGCTGTCGGAGATCGCGATCCTCGGCCTGTTCGCCATGTCGCTGGACCTGATCCTCGGCTATGCAGGCGTCGTGTCGCTGGGGCATGGCGCGTTCTTCGGGCTGGGCGCCTATGTCGCGGGCCTCACCTCCCTTCACCTGACGGGGGAGCCGCTGACCGGCCTTACCCTTGCCATGGGGGCGGCGGCGCTGCTCGGGGTGGCGACGGGGCCGCTTCTGCTTCTGCGCGCCTCGGACCTGACGCGGCTGATGGTCACCCTGGGCGTCGCCATGCTGGTGCTGGAAGGGGCGAACCAGGCGGCGTGGCTGACGGGGGGCGCCGACGGGCTGACCGGCGTGATGATCGACCCGCTGCTGGGCCGGTTCGAGTTCGACCTGTTCGGCACCACCGGCTATGCCTATTGCCTGATCGTGACCTTCACCTTGTTCCTGATCGCCCGCCGCGTGGTCACGTCGCCCTACGGGCTGTCCTTGCGCGCGATCCGCGACAACCCCCTGCGCGCCCGCAGCATGGGCATTCCGGTGGGGCGGCGCATTCTGGGCCTTTACGCCTTTTCGGCCGCCATCGCGGGGGCGGCGGGCGCGCTTCTGACGCAAACGACGATGTTCGTGTCGCTGGACGTGCTGGCCTTCCACCGTTCCGCCGATGTGCTCCTGATCCTCGTGCTGGGGGGGGTGGGGTATCTTTACGGCGGGCTTCTGGGCGCCATCGGGTTCAAGCTGCTGCAGGACTGGTTCTCCGCGATCACGCCGCAATACTGGATGTTCTGGATGGGCCTTGTCCTTCTGGTCATCGTGCTGATCGGGCGCGAAAGGTTGAACGCCCTGCCTCGCACCCTGCTGACCCGACGGGACAAGGGGGGCCGGACATGACCGCCGCGCTGCAGACGATCGCGCTGGAAAAGCGTTTCGGGGGGCTCGTGGCCACCGACAAGGTGTCGCTGACGCTGGAACAGGGGGGTCGGCACGCGCTGATCGGGCCCAACGGCGCGGGCAAGACCACCTTCGTGAACCTTCTGACCGGCGTGCTGCCCGCCAACGGCGGCCAGATCCTGCTGGACGGCGTGGACATCACGCGCAAAAGCCAGATCCAGCGCGCCCGCATAGGTCTGGGCCGCACCTTCCAGATCAACCAGCTTTTCCCGGCGATGACGCCGGTCGAAAGCCTTGGCCTTGCCGTGTCGGAACGGCTGGGGCGCGGCGGCGACTTCTGGCGCGGCGTCGGCACCCGCGACGATGGCATGGCCGAGATCGCCGCCCTGATCGAGCGTTTCCGCCTGACCGAGGTGATGGACCAGCCGACGCATCGGCTGCCCTACGGCAAGCAGCGCCTGCTGGAAATCGCGCTGGCGCTGGCCTCCCACCCCCGTGTGCTGCTGCTGGACGAACCCGCCGCGGGCGTGCCCGAACTGGAACGGGCGGAACTCTTGCAAACGCTGGCGGATCTGCCGCGCGACGTGTCCATCCTGCTGATCGAACATGACATGGACCTCGTCTTTTCCTTTGCGGACCGGATCACGGTTCTGGTGAACGGCGCGCACTTCGCCGAAGGCACTCCGCAGCAGATCGTGTCCGACCCGCGTGTCCAGCAGGTCTATCTGGGGAGCGAGGAACATGCCTGACCTTCTGACCGTCGAGAACCTTCGTGCCGGCTATGGCGAGGCCGTGGTGCTGCACGACCTGTCCCTGCGGCTGGCAAGTGGGGAGTCGCTGGCCGTTCTGGGTCGCAACGGCGTGGGAAAGACGACGCTTCTGGACAGCCTCATCGGGGTCACCCGCCGGTTCGACGGCCGGCTGACGCTGGACGGGCGCGACATCACCGCCCTGCCGGCCGAAGGGCGCGCCGCGGCGGGCATCGGCTGGGTGCCGCAGCAGCGCAACATCTTCCGCTCCCTCAGCGTGGAGGAAAACCTGACGGCCACCGCGCGCCCCGGCCCCTGCACATTGGCCCGCATCTACGAGATGTTTCCCCGGCTGGAGGAGCGCCGCACCAACATGGGCGGCCAGCTTTCGGGCGGCGAACAGCAGATGCTGGCCATCGGGCGCGCCCTGATGCTGAACCCGCGCCTTCTGCTGCTGGACGAACCGACCGAAGGGCTGGCCCCGATCATCGTGGAACAGCTTCTGGTGCAGATCCGCCGGATCATCCGCGAGGAAGGGATCGCCACGATCATCGTCGAACAGCACGCCCGCAAGATCCTGAAGGTCACCGACCGCGCCGTCATCCTGGACCGTGGCGGGATCGTACATGAAGCGGCCAGCGCCGATCTTCTGGCCGATCCGCGCCCGCTGGAACAGCACCTTGGTGCCATCGCGAGGGGAGCCGCCGCATGAGCCTCGATATTCCCGCATTGCCCCGATCCGACCTGGACCCGTTCAGCACCGACTTCTTCGACAACCCCTTCCCCGAGCATGAGAAGCTGCGCGATGCAGGGCCCGTGGTCTGGCTGGAACGGTATGGCGTCTACGGCATCGCCCGCTATGCCGAGGTGCACCGCGTTCTGAACGACTGGCGCACCTTCTGTTCGTCGCGCGGCGTGGGCCTTCAGGACTTCCTCCGGGAAACGCCGTGGCGGCCGCCCAGCCTTGTGCTGGAAACCGACCCGCCCGAACATGACCGCGCGCGAAAGGTGCTGGCCCGCGTGCTGTCCCCGATCACGATGCGGGAACTGCGGGACAGCTTCATTGAAACAGCCGACGCGCTGGTTCGGTCGATCCTGGGACGGGAGATCGACGGCGTGGCGGATCTGGCGCAGGCGTTTCCCTTGTCCGTCTTCCCCGGTCAGATCGGGTTGCGGACCGAAGGGCGCGAGCACCTGCTGCCTTACGCGGGTCTCGCCTTCAACGCCTTTGGCCCCGACAACGACCTGCGGCGCAGCGCGATGGAACGGGCCGCCCCGCACATCGCCTGGGTCAGCGAGCAATGCCGGCGCGACAACCTGTCCCCGCACGGCCTGGGCGCCCGCGTCCACGCCGCCGCCGCCACGGGAGAGGTAACGGAGGAGGAGGCGACGCTGCTTGTCCGCTCGCTCCTGACGGCGGGGATCGACACGACCGTGAACGGCATCGGCGCGGCCCTTTACAGCCTGGCCCGCTTTCCCGACCAGTTCGCCGCCCTGCGCGCCGATCCCGCCCGCGCCCGCAACGCGTTCGAGGAGGCGATCCGCCTTGAAAGCCCGGTGCAGACCTTCTTCCGTACCACCACCTGCGACACGGAACTGGGCGGCACGCCCGTTCCGGAAGGGGCGAAGGTGCTGATGTTCCTCGCCTCGGCCAACCGGGATCCGCGTCACTGGGACCGGCCGGACCACTTTGACATCACCCGCACGACCAGTGGCCATGTCGGCTTCGGCGCGGGCGTGCACATGTGCGTCGGCCAGCTGCTTGCGCGGCTGGAAGGCGAGGCGGTGCTGCAGGCGCTGGCCCGCAACGTTGCCCGGATCGAGATCACCGGCGCCCCCGTTCGCGCCTACAACAACACGCTGCGGGGGCTGGCCTCCTTCCCCCTGCGACTGACCTGAGGACATCGCCATGCTGGACCACAGACTTGCCCCGCTGGACAGCACGATCAGCATCGACGAGCTGACCGTCGCGCCCTATCCCATCTATCGCCGCCTGCGGGCCGAAACGCCGGTGCTGCGCGTGACATCCGTCGGGCGCACGTTCCTGACCAAGGCCGCCGACTGCAAGTACGTCAAGGACACGCCCGAGATCTTCTCCTCGGACGATCCGAACACGCCGATGAAGCGCGCCTTCGGGGCCCACACGCTGATGCGCAAGGACGGCAAGGAGCACATGGCCGAACGCATGGCCATGGCCCCGGCTTTGATGCCCAAGACGGTCCAGGACGTGTGGGCCCCGCTGTATCGCCAGTTCGTGGACGAATACCTCGACCGTCTGCCGGTGGGCAAGATCGTGGACCTGCACGTCCTGCTGTCCGAACCGATCGCGGCGCGCATCCTGGCCCACATCCTCGGCATCCCCGAAGCCACGGACGCGCAGATGAGCTTCTGGTCGCAGGCCCTGATCGACGGGGCGGGCAATTTCGGCTGGCGGCCGGAGCCGTTCGAGGTGGCCGACCGTGCCAATGCCGAGATGAACGCGATGCTGGCCCGCGCGGTGGAGCGGGTGCGCGCGGAACCCGACCGTTCCGCCCTGTCGGTGATGGTGAACGCGGAAAACCCGATCCCGGAAAGCCAGATCTTCGCCAATATCAAGATCGCTATCGGCGGCGGCATCAACGAACCGCGCGACGCTTTGTCCACCATCGTCTACGGCTTCCTGACCGAGCCGGAGCAGCTGGAGGAAACCCGTCGGGAAGGTGCGTGGGGCCCGGCGTTCGAGGAGGGCATCCGCTGGGTCGCCCCGATCCAGGCATCCTCCCGCCTCGTGCTGGAGGATGTGGAGATCCGGGGCTTCCGCATCCCCAAGGGCGACACGGTCATGACGATCCAGGCCTCGGCCAACCATGACGAGGAGCTGTTCGACCATCCCGAACGCTTCGACGTGTTCCGTGCCCGAAACCCGCACCAGTCGTTCGGATCGGGCCCGCATCATTGCGGCGGGGCGCATATCGCGCGGCGGACGGTGGGCGCCATCATGCTGGAGGCGCTGTTCGAACGCTTCCCGAACATGAGCCTGCCGGACCCGGAGGCCGTGCTGTGGCGGGGCTTCGGCTTCCGCGGCCCGATCAACCTGCCCGTCAAACTCGGCTAAGGCAAACGCAAGGAGAGCATCATGAAGATCACGTTCATCGCGGCGGACAACACCACCACGGTCGTGGACGCCGTGGAAGGGGAAAGCGTCATGCGCGCGGCCGTAAGCAACGATGTGGACGGCATCCTGGGGGAATGCGGCGGCGCGATGATGTGCGCAACCTGCCACTGCTATGTCGATGACGAATGGGCCGACGCCACCGGCCCGCAAGAGGACGGCGAAAGCGACCTCCTGGATTGCGCGGCCTCCGAGGTGCGGCCCACGAGCCGCCTGTCCTGCCAGATCCGGATGCGCGCGGACCTGGACGGCCTTGTTGTCCATCTTCCGGACTCGCAGCTTTGAGGGGGTGGCCATGCAACGCGTCGTCATCGTGGGAACGGGTCAGGGCGGACAGCAGGCGGCGGTCAGCCTGCGGCAGGAGGGTTTTGCAGGCGAAATCCTCATGATCGGGGATGAAGCCGGGCTGCCCTATCAGCGCCCGCCCCTGTCCAAGGCCTACATGGCCAGCGGGGATGCGGATGCGCTTTTGCTGAAGCCCGCCGCCTTCTACGAACGCTTGTTGATCACCCTGCTCGGCCGCACCCGCGCCACACGGATCGACCGCGCCGCCCAAGAGGTTGAGACGGAGGACAAAACGCGGCACGGCTATGACCACCTGATCCTCGCCACCGGTGCACACAACTTTCGCCCGCCTTTGCCGGGGCTGGAGGCGGCGGGCGTGATGGAACTTCGCACCCTTGCCGACGCCGAACGCATCCGCCAGCGCCTTGGGCGGTCGCGCCATGCCGTCGTGGTGGGGGGCGGCTTCATCGGCTTGGAATTCGCGGCCATGGCCCGCGCCGCCAACGTGGCCGTAACGGTGATCGAGGCAGGTCCGCGCCTGATGGCCCGCGCCGTATCCCCCCGGATGTCGGACCTGTTCCTGACCCTGCACCGCGCGATGGGAACCGCCGTTTTGCTGGACACCATGGCCGCGGCCGTGATGACGGACGCAAGCGGCGCGGCCGCGGGCGTGATCGTGGCGGACGGGAGCGAGATCGCGGGCGATCTGGTGCTGATCGCCACCGGTGTCCGCCCCAATGTGGAACTGGCGGCCGAGGCCGGTCTGGCCTGTCGGAACGGCATCCTGGTGGACGGATCCCTGCAGACGGACGACCCCGCCATTTCGGCCCTTGGAGACGTGGCCGCGTTTCCGGGCCCCTCGGGGCATCCTGTCCGGCTGGAATCCGTTCAGGCGGCGGTGGACCACGCCCGCCACATCGCACGGCGGCTGATGACGTCGACGACCACCCCCTATTCGGCGGTTCCATGGTTCTGGTCGGATCAGGGCCCCTACAAGCTGCAGATCGCGGGCCTGGCGACGGACGCCGATGACTGCATCCTGCTTCCGCAGGCGTCGGGCGAACCGGTGGTCCTCCTGTTCCGGGAAGGGCGCCTGGCGGCGGTGGAAACGATCAACGCGCCGGGCCTCCATATGGCGGCAAGGCACCTGATCGCCGCCCCGGCAAGCGTTCTGGAGGCCCATGATTACGATCTGCGTCAGGCCGCGAAAGCCGTCCGGGCCGAAGCGATTCACTGAAGCAAAGCCACGCCGTTCTTTCATGAATTTCCACGCGTTCCCGCCCCTCCCGCGGGGATGGATGAAGCATGTCCCGATACCCTCAGAGCAGACAGACCCCATTCATCCGGTTCATACCCTCATTCACCGGTTGAACGTAGCGCAACGCACTTCCTCTCGAACGTGAGGCATCGGTCGGGAAGGGCCCCGGACCCACGGAAGATGTCCGCATCCCTGCGGAGGAACTTCATTGAACATCAGGATGAAGGGGCGCTCGTCCTTCTGACCGGCCTGTGCGCGGCATCAGAAATCATGCGCAAGAGGAGCAGCGACCGCCCGTGACGGTGCTGTTTTCCCCGGCGACCGCCACGGCGGAACGGCTGGGCGGATCGGGCGTGATGGCCTATTTGCCGTCGGACGATCTGCAGGGGCTGCACCAGGCGCGCATCGGCTCCTCCCGCGCCGAGGTGCGGTTTGCCGACAGCCGTTCTCCGGGCGCCCCGAGTCCGGAATACGAGGGCGAGGGCAGCGCGCTGGTCCTGCCGCTGACCGTGATCAAGGTGCTGCCCGCGGCCAGCGGCACGAACTTCCTGCGGTTCACCTATGCCTTCACGCGCGGCGATACCGACCGGAACATCGCGCCGGAAAACGACAGCAAGATTTCCCGCGCCGTCGTCCAGTCCTGTACGCCCCCGCCACCAGCACGATCTATGGCATGGGGCTGACACCGGAACATCGACGACCTGAACTCCACCGGCCCGACCGAGCGCGGGGCGTGGGGGCTGCAATTGGCGTTCGGCAAGGACTTCGCCGATCCCCGGGCCGTCGCGTCGAAGACGGAATTCCAGACGGACACGACAAACTTCTGGCTGGACGGGTACCTGACATTGGACGTCCATCTCAACATCGACACTCTGCATCCAGGCGACAACCGGGGCCCCGCTGGCGGCGGGATCGAACAACTTCCCGACCCGCGTTTATGAAAACCCGCCGGAAGCCCTACTGGCAGGAAGGGTGGCTGGCGCAGCATGACCGGCTGGTGACGCGGGCCCGGCCATGCCGGGCCGTGCGCCCCTGATCATGAGCGGCGATCGGCGCGGGAAAGCCTCATCGCGCTGGCGAGCATTCGCTTGAGGACAACCGGGTCGTGGCCGTGCTGGAACGGCCCCATCGGAACCGCCGAGGGCGGCTGGCCGTCCCGCGCGCGGGATCGGGCCCATGCCCTCGACCGTGCCGGACTTCGAGAAAACGGCGAAGCTGCTGGAAGAACACGGGTTCACCATCGTCGACTTCACGCCGGAGCACGTCCGCATCCGGCTGTTCAAATGGAACGTCCATAACGAAGCCGCGGACGTCATCGATCGGCTGGAGCCGTTCCAGGACATCGTTTTGTCCGTCTGAAGTTATGCGGCTCATTGGCCGCCACGCGGTTTGGGCATGCCCTCTTGCGCATGCAAATCCGCGCAGGCAGACAGGCCGGCATCGCGGGCCCCTGCAGGTCACACCTGCTTCCTCATGACAGGGAGGGAGGCGGGGCCTGCCTCAGTGAAAACCGGACGGAGGATCTTATGACGTTACGACACGGCGGCGGGACGGGGACTGTGCCGCAGGCGCTGAACCGGCACGACCTGCGCACGTTGGCCCTTTCGGCCATCGGGGGGGCGCTGGAATACTATGACTTCATCATCTTCGTCTTCTTCGCGTCGGTGATCGGCAAGCTGTTCTTCCCACCCGACATGCCCGACTGGCTGGTGCTGATCCAGACCTTCGGCATCTTCGCGGCCGGCTACCTCATCCGCCCGCTGGGCGGTATCATCATGGCCCATTTCGGCGATCGCGGCGGCCGCAAGAAGGTCTTCGCGCTGTCGGTGTTCCTGATGTCGCTGTCGACCCTCGGGATGGCGTGCCTGCCGACCTATGCCACCCTGGGCGTGCTCGCGCCCATCCTGCTCGTGGTGTTCCGCATGATCCAAGGCGCGGCCATCGGAGGCGAGGTCCCGGGCGCTTGGACCTTCGTGTCCGAACATGTGCCGGCCAGCCGCGTGGGCATGGCCTGCGGCTTCCTGTGTTCGGGCTTCACGCTGGGCATCATGCTGGGCTCGCTCATCGCGGCGGGCATCAACTGGGTCTTCACGCCAGAACAGATTGCGGGCGGCGCGTGGCGCATCCCCTTCTTCATCGGCGGCGTCTTCGGGCTTCTCGGCGTCTACCTGCGCCGCTGGCTCAGCGAGACGCCGATCTTCACGGCCATGAAGGAAAGCGGAACCCTGAACGGAAGCCTTCCGCTGAAGACCGTGCTGCGCGACCACCTGCACGGGATCGTCATCTCGGCCCTGCTGACCTGGATCCTGTCGGCGGCCATCGTGGTGACCACGCTGATGACGCCCACCTTCCTGCAACGCCAATACGGCTATACCCCGCTGGAATCGCTGCTGGCGGCAAGCTTCGGCACGCTGTTCCTGATGTTCAGCGCCGTCAGCTACGGGGCGCTGGTGGACCGAATCGGCAGCGCGAGGTGCTTCATCTTCGGGGGGATTGCCTTCGGCCTGTCGACTTTCGCGTTCTACACCTGGGCCGGCGTCTCGACCCCGGTGATGTTCGGGCTCTACGCGATCATGGGGATCACGACGGGGATAGTGGGGGCGTCACCCTACGTGATGGTGCGGGCCTTCCCGGCGCCGGTGCGCTTCTCGGGCCTGTCGTTTGCCTACAACATTGCCTATGCGATCTTCGGCGGGCTGACGCCGCTGGTCGTCACGTCGCTTCTCGCGGTTAATCCGATGGCGCACGCCTATTATCTGCTGTGCATCGCGGCCCTTGCTACTGGGATCGGCCTCTACCTGCGCACCAACAGCGCCAAGGTTGAAGGCGCCATCGGCTTCGGCCCTGCCCAAGGCTGAAGGGCCCCTGTCGACACAGGGGGCGGCGGACGCAAACCCGCCGCCCACACGATAAACGCATCGGCCATCCTGAATCCCCACCCTACCTTGGACGCCTCCCGCGAGTTGTAACATACGTAGTTACATGAAGCGCGACAGCCGCCGTTCCGCCGTCCTCCACGCGTTGCTGCATATGGCAGAGCAGGAGAGACCTATGACCTTCGAAGCGCTTGGCCTGTGCCTTGGCACCAATCCGGTGGTGGTTCGGCGCACGATGGGGCTCTTGGGCGAAGCGGGGCTTGTCGCTTCGGATCGTGGTCCTGCGGGGACGGCGCATCACTGGGGACCTGTCCGCCGTAAGCCTGCGCCAACTTCACGAAGCGCTTGGAGAGCCTGCCATCTTCGCCATCGGCAACCGGAACGAAAATCCATGAACGAATTCGGCGGGCGGATGGAAAGGTTGCTCAGGCCTGCAGCGTGCTGTTCCAGGCTGTCCTCGTCCTTGGGTGACAAGGTCCATGCCTTGACAAAGACGAAGGGGATGTCCGGGCACGCCTCGGCCACCTTCAGCGCGATGTCCACGCCCTTGTGCGGGTGGGGATTGATGAAGGTGACGTTCTTGCGCGACGAGGAGGTGCGATAGCGGTCGGCCTCCACCATGGGATAGATGACGTCGGAGGAGATCCCGTCCGAGCGCCTGAAGCTTTCGGCGGTGAACCGGGAATTCGCGATAAAGGCAATGCCGTTCAACTCGCTCAGGCGGCCGCCGAGATCGTCGGTTTCCACATTGTGCAGGTAGATCACGCTCGGGATGTCCGTTCCGGCCATGGACGATGTGATGATCGTCCTTGAGCGGAGCCTGAAAATCACCTCGAACAGGGGAAGCAGGACGTCAGGCCGGGGGGTATCGTCCACATGCCCCAGGGCGAGACGGTCACGATCACGGTACAGGGCGAGATCGCAATCATCGCATACGTCGCCTGTCCGCACTTCCGAAAGGCGCTGAAGCGCTTGCATCGGGGGTCGGGCTGGCCAACCATCTCCAGCATGATCGCAGCCGAAGCCCCATGCCAAGCACGCCTGTCGACAACAAGGCCAATGCGATGGCCTTCTACGACCCGATGTTCAACCAGTGTGACCCGCGATCGGCCATCGAGCGGTTCACCGGAAATGTCTACATCCAGCACAATTCGCATGTCGCCGACGGCAAGGAAGCCTTCATCATATATTTCGAGCGGATGGCGACCACGTTTTCCGGCAAGTCCGTCCCTTTCGAGCGCAGCGTGGCGGAAGACGATCTGATCGTGCTCCACTGTCATCGATTTGGTCGGACAGCGACGAGTACGCTGGCATCGACACCTTCCGCTTCGACATGAACGGCAAGATCGTCGAACACTCGGACGTGCTACAAGTGATCACCCGAACGGCGGCGAATGCCAACGGCCTGTTCTGAGCCTGAGTCGGTAACCTTTGCGAAGCACGTCCGAATTTCCCGACTGCCCGGTCAATCCGCTTGGGCGAGGCGGTCGGCTACACATGTTGATCTGAAGATCGACCTGTGAGGTCTGCTCCCCGCACATTCAATACGTTATCCACATCCCATTCCGGCACTAAGAGAGGCTTTCAGAAGGAAAGTGACAGACCGAAGAAGGACACAGGTGCCGACCACTGCAGTGGTAACAGTATCGGCTCAGGCTGTTTAGAAACTCATCGCCGATGACACCCTACACCGCGGCAATGACAAGAGCGGGGCGTCATACGACGGATCTCGGCCGGACGTGGTTTAGCGATCCTTCTCAGGCCGTCACTGCTGCCATCAACCCGCGGATCCCGATCAGCGCCACCATCCGCTTGATGTTGTAGGCGAGGACGTTCAGCGCGATCTCGGTTTTCACGTTCCTCAGCTTTCGGGTCAGGAAGTGGGCGGTGCCCATCCAGGCCTTGATGGTGCCGAAGGGATGCTCGACCGTGCCGCGGCGGACTGTCATCGGCTCCGCTGATCCGATCAGCCTCGCCCGTGCCGCCTCGATCAGATGCTCGTGCGCGCATCGGGTGATCCGGCGCTCTTTGCCGGTCGTGCAGCGGGTCTTCATCAGGCAGCCACCGCAGTCGCCAGTCCAGTAGCGGCGCACCTCCAACCCGCCTTCCTCGGTGGTGTAGTGGTAAGGTCAGCGTCTCCCCGGCAGGGCAGCGGTAGGCATCCGCATCGGCCTCACAGGCGAAGTCGGGCTTCACATACATGCCCTTGACCCGGTTGCCGGATGTCTCGGGCTTCGGGATCGTGGTGGTGATCCCCACCTCGTGGCAGGCCAGGATCTCGCGTCCGCTGAAGGTGCCCTTTTCGGCCAGCACATGCATCTCGTCGCGATGAAGCGCCTCCTTGGCAGCCTGCGCTATCGGCACCAGCAGATCGCGGTCATGGCCTTGATTGGTGACATCATGCGTCACGATCAGATGCGTCTCCGCATCCACGGCGGCCTGGACATTGTAGCCCACCATGCCGCTGTTCCGCGCGCTCGTGGCCATGGCGCGGGCATCGGGATCGTTCAGGGAGATCTGGCCGTCCGGCGCATCGGCCAGTGCCCAGTCCATCGCTTGCAGATGCTGGATGTGCTGCCGCACGCGGCCATAGCGCTTGGCCAGATGTGCCACCTTCTCGGCGCGGACCTCGCCCTCTTCCTGCCGATCGACCCGGACCATCTCCGCGATGTAGCGTTCGACGTCCGCCTCGAGATGGGCGATGTGATTTGCGATCTTGCCCTGGGTGAAGTTGCGAATTCGGGAGTTCACCGCCCGGAACTTGCTGCCGTCGATAGCGACGCATGCGCCCTTCAGCACGCCGATGCGTCGGCAAAGCTCCACGAACCGGGCGCAGGTACGGCGGATGCCAAGGCCATTGTCGCGGCGGAAGTCGGCGATGGTCTTGTGGTCGGGAACGAGACGGCCAGTCAGCCACATCAGCTGGACATTGCGGCCCGCTTCGCGTTCGAGCCTGCGGCTCGACGGGATCCGGTTCAGGTAGCCATAAATAAACAGCTTGAGCAGAACGGCGGGGGGGGGGGGTAGCCGGGGCGACCCGTCCGCGCTGCGGCCGACCGCACGAACCCAAGGTAAACCAGATCAAGCTCCTCCACGAAGAGATCGACCACACGGACCAGGTGATCCTCATCAATCCAGTCCTGGAGCCAATCGGGAAACAGGACCGTCTGCGCGCGCGCAACGCCCTCGATGAAACCGAACATGACCTATCCCCAGAGCCATGCAGAAGCTTACCACAAAGCGGAAGTCCCACACAGCCGCGGCTTGTAGCTTCCATCAGGATACCGGATCGGAAAACCCTTCGATCAACGCGCCTGTTGGCTTCCTGTCGGAGGGGATCGGGATGATGGATCATGGCAGGTGGCGCAGGACGCGCGGTTCTACGAGTTCTCGCTGCAGGACGACGTCCGAGAGGAACCAATCACCGCGTCCGGAGAATTTCCACCCAGTTCGCGCCCGCCGCGACGGGAAAGCGACCTTTCATGTCCGGATGTCCATCTTCGGATCCGATACCATAGACGGCAACGTGATCCGATTTCTCTCCGGTGACGATCAGGAAGCGGCCTTGCGGATCGATGCCGATATCCCTTGGCTGCTGTTCGGTGGGATAGGTGTCCACCAGACGCAACGGTCCGCTGTCCCCAGTCTCCAGAAGGGAAATCCTGCTCGTCCTGCGCTCGGACGCGTAGAGGTGCCGGCCGTCGGGCGTCAAAACGAGATCGGCCGCCCAGATTCTTGCTTCGTCATCTTTGGGGGCGGCCGGATCAAGACCCGGCTGCAAGTCCGTGTCCGGGGGCAGGATTGACACCCGCTCCACCTCGGTCAATGCACCGCTTACCGGATCGATGCCCATGTGCAGCACCTCGCCTGTCAGTTCGGTCAGCACATAAAGGCGCGCGCCGTCGGGCGACAGGACCATGTGGCGCGGGCCGGACCCTTCCCCGGTCGAGATCGATCCGAGCGGCACCAGAAGACCGCCCTCGATGCGATATGTCAGGATCTTATCCGTCCCGAGCGCCGTGGAATAGGCGAACTGCCCTTTCTGGTCGGTCATGATGGCATGGGCGTTGCGTCCCGCCGGCAGAAGCTGCTTCGTCCCCGCGCTGATCAGGCCATCCGCGCCGACGGGAAGTGTCGCCACCTTTCCGCCGCCATAGGATGCGCCCAGAAGCAGGCGTCCCAGCGGATCCAGCGCAACATAGGCGAGGTTTTCCGGAAGGGCGGCCACCGCCTGCGTTGTCAACGCTCCGGTGGTTTGATCAATTCCCAGGCTGAGGACGCGATAGGGCTGTGACCTTACGACCGCGTAAAGATACTTGCCCTGAAAATTGATCGCCATCGGGCCCACACCCGTGCCAACCTCTGTGGAGCCCAAGGGAGTCAGGGCGCCCGTCCCCTCATCCAGACGGTAGCTGTCGATCACGCCGTCCCCGGCGGCGGCCACGTACACAAAGGTTTCCGCCATTGCCCCAAAAGGCAACGCGGCAACATAGACGGCGATGGCGATCGCATAGCGATATACTGTCAATGATGAGCCCTCCCTCGACCGGTGAGCAGCGTAACGCAGCCGGACATTTCTGCAACCGGACATTGTGTTGCAGGCGCGGCAGGCGCTGCATGCAAGTTTCGGTATACTATTGTATGTCAACAGCTCTGCCATTACTCGTGCCTGACAGGCAGCGCGCCAAAATGTCGCAAGTAACGATTTGCAGCGCGCCGCCGGGACAGTCGAAGGAGATTTCAAGATGATACCTCAGCTCGGTGGAATTTTGTCCGCGCTGCTGGGCGCCGCGATCCTGTATTACGGGGGCCAGCTTGCCCTTGCGGGAGGCAGCGTCTTTTATGTGATCATGGCCCTCGGGCTTCTCGCCTCGGGTATCCAGCTGATGCGGCGCCGGCAAAGCGGGCTCTGGATCTATGCGCTGACGTTGACCCTCTCGTTTCTCTGGACATTGTACGAGGTCGGCTTTGACAAGTGGCAGTGGATCCCGCGCGGGGCGCTGATCGTCTTGCTCGGGCTGCTTCTGGCCCTTCCTTTCGTGGTGAACAGGCTGCGCGACGCCCCTGCGAAACGCTGGGTGCCACGCCTGTCGAACGGCCCTTTCTTCCTGCGCACCATTATCGCCGTCATCGCCGTGCTGGCCGTGGCGGCGTGGTTTGTCGATCCTGTGCAGAAGCAGGGAGAGCTGACGCCCGTGGCCGAGGCCGCAGATAAGACCGTCGACCCGAGCGGTGTGCCCTATCCTACCGATGACTGGGTCGCCTACGGCGGCACGAACCTGGGCCAGCGGTATTCCGCGCTAAGCGACATCACCACGGGCAACGTCGAAAACCTCAAGGTCGCATGGGAACACCACACGGGCGACCTGCGCCAGGCGGACAAGGATTCGGGCGAATACACGTTCGAAGCGACGCCGATCAAGGTGAACGGCCTGCTCTATTTCTGCACGCCGCACAACATCGTGCAGGCGCTGCGCCCCGAGACGGGGGAGGTGGTCTGGTCTTACGACCCGCAGATGGCACGCGATCCGCAATATCAGCACCAGACCTGCCGCGGCGTGTCCTACAACGATTCCTCGGCCTATGTTGCGCCGGCGGGCGGCGATACGGTGCAGGCTCAGGCGGTGGCCGCCGCCGTAGCGGAGTGCCCGCGCCGCATCATCGCATCGTCGGTGGATGCACGACTTTACGCCATGAACGCGGACAGCGGCGCCCTCTGCACCACCTTTGGCGACAATGGTTTCGCCGACCTCAAGGCACAGATGCCAAACCTGAAGCGCGCCACCTACCAGCAGACCTCGGCCCCGCTGGTGACGGCCGACCTGATCGTACTGGGCAGCGCCATCGCCGACAACTACTACGAGAACAACCCGTCGGGCGTCATCCGCGCCTTTGACGTGCGCACCGGCGCCATCGTGTGGAAGTTCGATGCCGGCGCCCCCGACGACACGGCACCGCTGGCACCGGGCGAGGAATATGTCGCCAACTCCGCCGTCGCCTGGACGCAGTTTTCGGCCGATGAAGGGCTGGGCCTCGTCTACATCCCGTTCGGCAACCGTTCGCCCGACCAGGTCGGTCTGACGCGGACCGCCGAAGACGAGGAGATGGTCGATGCGCTGGCCGCCCTTGATCTGAACACGGGCCGTCTGGTGTGGCACTTCCAGACCACGCGGCACGACCTGTGGGATCGCGACCTGCCGTCGCAACCGGTGTTGATCACGCTGCCGCGCGGGGACGAGATGATCCCCTCGGTCCTCGTTCCCACGAAGATCGGCAACATCTGGGTTCTGGACCGCCGCACGGGCAAACCGGTGCTGCCGGTGTCCGAGGTGGACGTCTCCACCCAAACCGACATCCCGAACGAAGAGCTGTCGTCGACCCAACCGATGTCCTCCGTCAACTTCACCCCGGCCCCGCTGACCGAGGCCGACATGTGGGGCACCACGCCGTTCGACCAGATCCAGTGCCGCCTCGCCTTCCGCTCGAACCGCTATGACGGCAACCCGTTCACGCCGCCCACCACCACCGGGTCCATCGTGTGGCCGGGCAACATCGGCGTGTTCAACTGGGGCTCCGTCGCCGTTGATCCGGTGAACCACTGGATGATCGCGACGCCGCAATACCTGGGCTACCTCTACAAGCTCTTCCCCCGCCCCGAGGGAGAGTTGGACAAGCGCATGTTCTCGACGGCCGGCGCAGGCGGAGAGTCCCGTCCGGGGAACGAGAACCTTGGCGGACCCTATGCCGTGCAGATCAAGCACATGCGTTCAGGGCTGGGGGTTCCGTGCAACACCCCCCCATGGGGTGTGCGCGTTGGCGTGAACCTCGCCGATGGCACGACCGCATGGAGATATCGGAACGGCACCGTGGCCGGGCAAAAGATCGCCGGCATCAAGTTCCCGATCCCGTTCGAGATGGGGATGCTTGCGCATGGTGGCACGCTCACGACAGCGGGCGGTGTGGCGTTCACGGGCGCCGCGCTGGACGACATCATCCGCGGCTATGACATGCGCACAGGCGAAACGCTCTGGCAGATGGCCCTTCCCGCGGGTGGCCAGGCGACGCCGATGACCTATCGCGGCAAGGACGGCAAGCAGTATGTCGTGATCGCGGCAGGCGGCCATGGCTCGCTCGGCACCACGCTGGGCGACTCCGTCATCGCCTACACGCTGGACTGACCCTTCAGGCGGCGCGGCTCCCCGCGTCGCCTTCACATCCCGGACGTCTGCAGATGGTGCGACGGGCCTGCCAACGGTTTTTGGTCGGACGCCATCGTTGCAAAGCGTGCCATATGCCAGCAGCATGTCGGTGGGTCGCACCGCGCACCCCTGCTTCCTTTCCGCCGCCTGTGGAACATAAAGTGCTTTTTGCAGCGCGTTCTGTTTGCAGCCATCCATTTTCCAACAGAAGAACGCGGATGGCGGAAGCGCTTGAGCAAGCTTCAGTCCTGAAATCGCGTTCAGGGACGGAGTCTTCCTTCTGCTCGAACCGGGCCCGTAGCCCCGTCATGATACATCTTGCGATCAATCGCATGTCGCCCAACGCTGATGGTTTCGGGCCACCGTCAGCATAGAATCCATGCCTTTCGGCAGCAGGCCGTCGATATTCGATTGGGCGGCTCGCCTCGATTCCAGATCATGTCAACGGTCCGCTCAGGTAGCAGCGCATGGCGAACAACGAGGGTTGTCTTGCGCATCGGGTTTGAAACCTCCGTCCACCGCTCCGACGGCATCCTTCAGGATTTGCGGAGACTGTGTCCTAATCCTCCGCCTCACACATACCAACAACTGATCTTGCAGGGCGAAACGGGTCTGCGACAATGGTTCTTGAACGAGGCTTGATTACCAAAACTTCCGAGATAATTTCACGGTACGGCTATTGCTTAGGGCATCGCCGAGTTTCTTTCGTGCTGCAAGTGCCCTTTCCCGGGAAATCCTGAGAAGCCAGGTGCGTTCAAGCTCCCGGCCTGTATAGAGGTGAGCGAAGCGCAAGTGACAGATGTACAGCACGAGACGGCCGAGACGATCCCGAGGATCATCGTCCGGCGCGACCAGAACAGCCTTCACTACAAGCCCCACGCGACGAACCGCTCCAGGTTCATTGCCAAAGAGCCGTTGCGATCCGCCGCACGGCGCCCCCTTGCCGTTGATCTGGACGGAACGCTCATTCGGTCCGACATGCTGATCGAAACCGCCTTTTCCGAACTTGCGCGGCGCCCGCACGCCTTGATCGAGATGTTCGGCGCGCTGGCGCAAGGCAAGGCGGCGCTGAAGCATCGGCTTTCGGAGCCGGTGGACTTCGACCCTTCCACCCTTCCCTACGACGAGAACGTGCTGGCCTATATCCGTGCCGCCCGCACGGAGGGACGGGACGTCTACCTCGCCTCGGCCAGTCACGAACTGCTCGTCAAGGCGATCGCCGATCATCTGGGGCTCTTTTCCGGCTATTTCGCCTCGGACGCCGAAACGAATTGCGGCGGAAGGGTCAAGGCCCACAAGCTGGTGGCGGCTTTCGGCGAAGGCGGCTTCGACTACATCGGGAATGATGCCGCCGATCTGCCGGTATGGGAAAAAGCGGCGACGGCCATCGCGGTCCGAACCTCCACCGGTGTCACCCGGAAACTTCATGGCACGCATGACAACGTGGAGATGCTGCCTTGGGGAAAGCCGGGGCTGAAGGTTTGGGCCAGGCTTGCGCGGGTGCACCAATACGCCAAGAACGCGCTGCTGTTCCTGCCGATGATCACCGCGCATGTGTTCGAACCTTGGGCCTTCGCGCAGGTCTTCCTCGCGTTCATCGCCTTTTCACTGTGCGCGTCAAGCGTCTACATCCTGAATGATCTTGTCGACTTGCAGGACGACCGGAAGCACCGGACCAAGTGCAACCGACCTTTGGCGAACGGAAGCGTACCCCTTTCGCAGGCGCTTGTGGCAGTGCCCCTGTTGCTCGGCGTGTCCGTCTTGCTGGCGGCATCGATCTCCGTGCCCTTCCTGGCGGTGCTGGCCGGCTACTACGCCCTGACCACCGCCTACTCGTTCTGGCTCAAACGCCGGGCGCTGCTCGACGTGCTGGTCCTGTCCGCTCTTTACACCATACGTGTCATTGGCGGGGCGGTGGTGCTGGACGTGGCCGTCTCGGCGTGGCTTCTGGCTTTCTCTGGCGCGCTTTTCCTGTCGCTGGCGCTTATAAAACGTTTTGTGGAACTTGCCGCACGGCTGGACGCGGACCTGCCGGACAGCAAGAGCCGCGGCTACCGGAACAGCGACGCCGATCTGGTGCTGGCGCTCGCGGCGGCTTCGGGCTTCAACGCCGTCACCGTGTTCATCCTCTACGTCTCGAGCGGGAGCGTGCAGGCGCTTTACCGCACGCCCGAGGTTCTCTGGCTGGCGGCCCCGGTCCTCACCTACTGGATCGCGCGGATGCTGATGCTTGCCCATCGACGGGTCATGCACGATGATCCAGTGGCGTTTGCGGTCAGGGACCGGGTCAGCATGATCTGCGGCGTCCTGATCGGCGTGACCATTTTTGCCGGAACCTGATCTGTGTGTTTTGCGGCGGCGGCAATGTTGTTAACGAGGAGTGGTGCATGACCATTGCGTCCCGCTATGTCTTTTTCGCGGTTATTTCCACATTGGTGAACTTCGGCACTCAGGAACTCACCATCGGGCTGACGCCGGTGGCACCGCTGGCCCTCTCAATCTTCGCGGGCACCTTGGCGGGCTTTGCCGTCAAGTACGTGCTCGACAAGCGGTGGATCTTCTACGACGGCTACACGACGCATGCCGGCGAAGCGCGCAAGGTGGCGCTTTACGGCGTCTTCAGCATCTTCACGACCCTGGTGTTCTGGGGCTTCGAGATCACCTTCTGGACGGTCTGGCAGACGGACATCGCCAAGTACACGGGCGGCGCAATCGGTCTGGCACTTGGCTACATGGCAAAGTTCACGCTGGACCGCCGCTTCGTGTTCGCGACGGCCGCCGCCTGATGCAGCTGGAAGGTTGGGGACGGTATCCACGTTTCGAAAGCGAATTCCTTTGCCTTCACGCGTCCGGGGCGTTGCCTGCCGCCATGGCGGAACGTCGCGGACTTGTCGCGCGCGGGAACGGTCGGGCCTATGGCGATGCGGCCATTGGCACCCGGGTGACGCTGGGCGCCTTGGGGCTGGACCGGATGAAGGCGTTCGATCCGGAAAGCGGGCGACTTACGGTGGAAGCGGGTGTTCTTCTTTCGGACATCCTCGCCGCCTTCCTGCCGCGCGGGTTTTTTCCGCCCGTGGTGCCCGGCACGAAGCTGGTCACGGTGGGCGGCATGATCGCCTCGGACGTGCACGGGAAGAACCATCACCGTGACGGCAGCTTTGGCGATCATGTCGAACGGCTGACGCTGGTTCTGCCATCAGGGGAAGCGGTCTCTTGCGGGCCGAAGGACCAGCCCGAACTTTTCCGCGCCACGGTGGGCGGCATGGGCCTCACCGGCATCATCACCGAGGCGACGTTCCGGATGAGGCCCGTCGAAACGGGCTGGATCCGGCAGTGCAGCATCGTGGCCACCAACCTGGCCGGGGCCCTGAAGGCGCTGGAGGACAGCGCCGCGGCAACCTACTCCGTCGCCTGGATCGATTGTCTGGCGCGAGGGGCGAACATGGGGCGGTCGCTGATCTTCCTGGGCGAACATGCCACCCGCGACGAGGTGGCATCGGCCCAGCCGGAGGCCGACCTGCGGCCGCAGGCCCGTGCCGGCCGGCTGAGCGTTCCGCTGGACCTGCCGTCCCTGACCCTGAACAAGGCCACCGTCGCGGCCTTCAACGAGGTCTATTTCCGCCGCGGCTCCAAGAAAGGCGGCGAACCCTTCCTCACCCACTGGCATCCCTATTTCTTTCCGCTGGACGGGGTGGACAGGTGGAACCGGATCTACGGCCGGCGGGGCTTCCTTCAGCATCAATGCGTGGTGCCGTCCACCAACGCCCAAGCCGTTCTCTCGGAGATACTGGAGCGCGTCAGCCGTTCGGGAAAAGCCTCCTTCCTCGCCGTGCTCAAGAAGATGGGCGCGGCGGGCAGCCTCATGTCATTTCCGATGGAAGGGTATACGCTGGCGCTGGATCTGCGGGTGACGGACGACACATTCGCGCTTCTCGACGACATCGACCGCATCGTCGTGGCCGCAGGCGGGCGGCTTTACCTGGCAAAGGACGCCCGGCAGTCCCGCCAGACCTTTGAGGCCGGATATCCCAATCTTGGCCGGTTCAACGATCTTCGCAGGGCCATAGGCGCCACGGGCCATATGGCGTCCCATCTCTCAAGCAGGCTCGGCATATGACGGACATTCACAAGACGATGCTTCTGATCGGCGCGACTTCGGACATCGGGCGGGCCACGGCGCTGGCCTACGCGCAGGCAGGCTGGCGGGTCCTTCTCGCGGCCCGGAACATCGAGGTTGCACAGCGCAACGCCGACGATATCGCCGCACGGACGGGGGCCGAGGTGAACCTCTACCCCTTGGACATCCTGCAAAGCGACGCTTTGTCCACCTTCGCCGACAACCTGCCGGTTCTGCCGGACACCGTCATCTGCGTGGTCGGAGAGATGGGCGACCAGAAGCGGGCGCAGTCGGATCCTGAGCACGCCGCGATGGTGTTCCGCACGAATTTCGAAGGTCCCGCCTTGCTGATGGGATTGTTCGCCAACCGCTTCCTGACGCGGGGTTCCGGCACCATCGTGGGCGTCAGCTCGGTCGCGGGCGATCGGGGGCGGGGGACGAATTATGTCTACGGCGCGGCGAAGGCCGGCTTCACCGCCTTCCTGTCCGGATTGCGGAACCGGCTGGCCCCCAGCGGCCTGCGCGTGGTCACGGTGAAACCCGGCTTCGTGCGGACCCGGATGACGGCCGGCATGAAGCTTCCACCGCTGCTGACGGCCGAACCCGGGGAAGTTGGCGCCGCGATCCTTGCCGCCGCCGAAGGAAAGCGGGGTCGCGACGTGATCTATGTCCGCCCGGTCTGGCGCGGGGTGATGTCGATCATCGGCGCCATCCCCGAGCCCATCTTCAAGAAGCTCAAGCTCTGACATGAAGCGGTTCGCGACCGGCGGCCCGTTGTCATGTCCTCGCCCTGCCCTGCTCATTCTCGGCATGGCGGTTCTGGCGGCATTGCTGCTTGTCCTGTCGGACCGGACCGTCGCCACCCGTTCCGTGGAGGAATTCTTCTACCTCTTCGACGGGGTAAACCGTGTTCTTTGGGGACAGGCTCCGTCACGGGACTTCGTGACGTCCCTCGGGCCTCTCGTCTATTACCTGCCGGCCTGGGGCCAATGGATCGGCGGCTGGGGCGCGGCGTTGCCCCTGTCCAGCGCCGTCATGATCCTGCTTCTGGCCCCCGTCATGGCGCATGTTCTGACGTCGCGGCTGCATCCTGTCCTGGCCTTGCTGATGGGCGGCTTCCTGATCCTTGTGCTGGCCGCGCCGATGAACCTGGGCGAGGCGATGACGGCCCTGTCCTTTCACCAGTATCACAACCGGGTCGGGTGGGTCGCCCTTGCCCTGTTGCTGGTGCTGGTTCTTTCCCCCCGACACCCTGTTGCGGGGCGTGACGCGGCGGCGGCCGCGCTCCTTGCATTCGTGATGACCTATGTCCGGCTGACCTACGGGCTGGTGGCGGTGGCGTTCCTTGTCTTCATGCTGACGGATGCGCGGCAACGGGGATGGGCCGCAGGGGCGCTGGCAGGGCTGGCCGTGGCCGCCCTTGCCATGGAACTGGTTTGGGGAGGAACGGCTGGCTACGTTCAGGCCACGCGGATGGCCTTCGGGGCGGGGGGCGTTCTGCGGGGAAGCTGGGGCGACATCATCGACCACGTCCTTGCCAACTTTACCGATTACGTGCTGCTCGGCCTGATCGCCGGCCTTTCGCTGTGGCGGACGCCGAGCCTGCGCTACGCCATCTTCTTCGCCTTCTGCGCCCTTGGCGGCTTCTGGCTTATCAATCAGAACGACCAGCGTTGGGGCATCCTCGCGCTTCACGCAGCCGCGGTCGTAGCGGCTGAGCGTATCCTGCGGGAGGATGACGGCCTGTCATCGGCAACCTGGGCAACGCCCGCAGGCGTGCGGCTTTTCTTTCTGGCGATGGTCCTGCCAACGCTTCTGCACAACACGGTGGCACTTGGCCTGCATGTGTCGGCGGCCGTCGGGGGGGCGGGCCGCCCGATGCCTGTCGCGGGGATGGAGGATGTGCGGCTTGCCGAGCTCTGGACCGGGGGGGACTTCGGTGGGGGGAACGCCTACCTCGCCATGGTCGAAGAAGGCATCGACGCCTTGGCCGATCTGGAGCCCGCCCCCGAAAATATCGCGGTCCTCGGCGCCGCCGACCCGTTCTCCCTTGCGCTGAACCTGCGCCCCTTGGCGGGCATGATGCCCACCATGCTTTGGTTGAACACCGTGGGCCCCACGGCCCATCCGCCAGCGGCCAGGATTCTTGTAGGTGCCGACGTCGTCGTCCTGCGAAAGATCCCAGAAGGCGCGGGGCCGGTGGGTGAGCTTTACCTTCCGTTCCTTGCGCAGAACTACACGCAAATCTCCGAAACCGAGCATTGGCGTTTCTACCGCCATGCCCGCCCCACAGCCGCACCATGAAGCGGCCGGCGGCATCGTCTGTCCTGATCGCGCTGATCGGGCTGGTTTGCGCGATCTTGCTGGCCGCGCCGGGCCGCACCGTCACGACCGCCTTCATGAACGACGTCCTGATCTTTCTGGATGGCGCGCATCGCATCCATTGGGGCCAGGTGCCGAATCGCGATTTCCACACCGCGCTTGGGCCGTTGGTCTACCTGATTCCGGCACTGGGGTATTGGATCACGGGAAGTTTCGGTACGGCGATGCCCGTGGGCATGGCGCTTCTGATCCTCGGGTTCACGGGGCTTGTCGTGCATGTGCTTGGCTCCCGGCTGGAGCCGCGTCTGGACGTGCCATTCGCGGCCTTCCTTCTCCTGCTGCTTGCCGTGCCGATGAACCTTGGCGACAGGATCAGCGCGCTGTCCTTTGCCATGTTCTACAACCGCATTGGATGGGCGGCCCTGGGCCTTGTCCTGATCATGTATCTGCCGCCACGGGCCCCCGGGCCATGGCAGGAGGCGCGGGACGTGCTGTCGGCCACGGCGCTGACCCTGCTGCAGCTTTACACCAAGGTCACCTATGGCGCCGCGGCGGTGGCCTTCCTGATGTTCCTGCTCCTCCTCCCCGGCCAAAGGCGGCGGGCGACGTTGTCGCTCCTTCTCGTGGCTGCGGCGGTGGTGATGGTCGAAGTCTTCTGGCGCGGCACGGCGGGCCATATCCGCGACCTGATGGAAACGGCGCGGATCAGCGGCGGACGTGGGATGGAGGGGCTGATCCGCGCCGCCACTCGCAACGTCGCGGACCTGACGGTCTTTGCGCTGATCGCGGGCCTCGCACTCTGGCAGAAACCTTCGTTCCGGGACTTCGTCTTCTATGCCGCCTGCGCCGTGGGGGGCCTGCTGATCGTGAGCCAGAACGCCCATGACTGGGGCGTCATCACGCTGTATGCGGGGGCTGTCGTGGCCGCCCAGCGGGTGATGAGCCGCTCCGGACCTGTCGCAACCGGGATGCCGCTGCTGGTCCTGTTCTTCACCCTTCCGCCCACCCTCTACCACGCCTCGGCGCTGGTCCTGCACAGCGTTCTTGCGACAGCACATGCCGGGAAATCCGTGGGGCTGCCAAACTTCGGTGGCCTCCACTATGCCACGCTCTGGTCGCCGGGCGATCACGGATTTTCACAGCGCTATGTCAACAGCTTCGAAAGCGGCGGTGCGTTGCTGGAAGACTTGGGGCCCGGCATCGGCCCCGTTGCCACGCTGGACTTCGTGAACCCGTTTTCGGCCGGTCTGGGCCTGCGCCCGCCGGAAGGCGACAACGCCTGGCTGCACTGGAACCGCAACGTCAGCCGCGACCATCACCTGCCACCGGCCCAGCTTTTCGGAGATGTTCAGATCATCATGGAGCCCGGGATCGGGATCAACAGCGTCCAGCTTCGCGACATCTACGGACCTTATATCGACCAGCATTACACACCTGTTCGCAAGACAGCGGAATGGACGATCCACAAGCGCCGGGAGACGGAGGAATGAAGGGTCCCGAGGAACGTCGGAGGGGAGCCCTGCGGCAAAGCCGGATCATCCTCGCAGCGGGGCTGCTGATCGGCGTTGTGCTGGCCCTGCCCGGCCAGACCGTGACCAGCAAATACGTCAACGACCTTTTCATCTTCCTCGACGGGGCCTACCGGATCTGGATGGGTCAGGTGCCGAATGTCGACTTCCACTCCTCCCTCGGCCCGCTTGCCTATTATATCCCGGCCGTTGGCTACGGACTTGGCGGCAGCCTTGGCGCGGCGATGCCCATCGGCATGGGGCTGGTGACGGCGGCCGTCGCATGGGTGGCGGCGCATGTGATCCCCAGCCGGATGCGCCCGGCGCTTGGTCTTCCCCTCGCCCTCTACCTTCTGCTGATCGTGGCCGTCCCGATGAACCCCGGTGAAGGGGTGCGGGAGTTGTCCTTCGCGATGTTCTACAACCGCATTGGCTGGGCGGCCTTGGGGCTGTTGCTGGTGATGTATCTGCCGCCCGCCCTGCCCCGGCGCCGGCAGATTGCGGCAGATGCGGTCTGCGCGGCAGCCCTGATGCTCCTGATGCTCTACCTCAAGATCAGCTACGGATTGGTCATGGTCGCGTTCGTGATCTTCATGCTGACGGATCGGCGCCAGTGGCGATGGGCTGCCACAGCGCTGGCGCTGACCGCTGCGGCCGGCCTGATGATCGAACTCGTCTGGCGCGGCACCGCCCATCATATCGCCGACCTGCGGCTGGCCAGCCAGGTCAGCGGCGGCCTTCCCACCTTCCGCACCCTGCTCGAGGAGGTGCAGCGCAACCTGCCCGAGATCAGCCTTTATGGCATCTTTGCGGCGATGCTCCTGTCGAAGCGACGAAGTCTTCGCGACGCCGTGTTCCTGATCTGCTGCCTTCTGACCGGCATTCTGCTGATCGAGCAGAACTTCCAGATCTTCGGCATCCTCACCCTTGGCGCAGGCGCCGCCGTAGCCGCCGAAGGGGCCTTGCGCACCCAGCCGGCCTCGCGATCCGGCCTGCCCCTTCTTCTGGCGGCCTGTCTGGCGCCGGCCACCCTGCAATTCACAATGGCCCTTGGCTTTCATACCGGGCTTGCCCTGGCGCGTCAGGGGATTGAATTCTCGCTGCCGAACTATTCGGGAATAAGGCTCGTCCGGTTCTGGGTGGACGGGTCCTTTGCAAACTTTCGGAGCTACGATGACAGCTTGCGGGACGGCGCGGCCGTTCTGGCCCAGATCGGCAATCCGGAACGCGTTCTGGTGCTCGACTTCGTCGGTCCCTTCACGGCGGGCATGGGGCTTGCCCCCCCGCATGGGGACAGCACGTGGTACCATTGGGGGCGCACGGTCGATGCCGAACACCATCCCTCGGCCCGGGACTTCTTTGGCGATGCGCGGATCGTGATGGACCCGAAAGCCCCGATCGAGAAATGGACGGCGAACGGCCTTCGCGAGGTCTACGCCGCCGCACTGGCCGAAAACTTCGTGCTGGCCGCCGAGACCGAGTTCTGGCGCGTCTATGTGGCCAAGGACACCGATCGCGCCCTGTCCCCTTCCGGCAGCATGACCATGATCATGCACAGCACGACCGCCCAGCCATAGACCGAGCCAAGGGTCAGTTGCACCCATTGTGCGCTTGCGAACTGGTTGATGACAAAGGGCACCGGAACAACAAGAAGGCCGGCGACGATCCAGGTCGACCACCGGTCCCGGAAATGCAGCAGCACCGGCAGAAGAAACAGCGTGTAATGGATCCAGCCCAGCGGCGACGCCAGAACGGAGGCCACCAGCGCGGGAGCACTCGCCTTCATGAGATCCGGACGCTGCCAGAACGCCCACGCGGCAAGCGCCAGAAGAAGCGCCGCCCCAAGGGCCGTTCCAGCCTCGGGGATACCGGCACGGGCGGCCAGGCCCGAAAGCGAAGCGTTGGTCAGGAAGAAGGCCCGTTCGCCATCGGCGGCCACAAGGCTGATCCATCGATGATAAACCCCCGGACCCATCACCACGAGGGGGATCAGGCTGATCACCGCCGCCGTCGCGACGCAAACCAGGGACGGCTTGCGATGTCCCGCAAGGAACAGGAGCACGGGCCAGACAAGGAAGTTCGGCTTCATCGCAACCACAAGCCCGATGAGGATGCCGGACCAGATGAGCTCCCCCCGCTCCAGCAGCAGCCAGGCGCCGACCGCCATCAGAAGGAGGGGCAGGTAGATCTGCCCCAGAAATAGCGTGTCCCAGAACCCGGCCAGTCCGAACGCCCAGATGGCAATCAGCAGGCCCTGAAGTCCTTGCCCATGGCGCCGGACAAGCAGGAACACGGTCGCCGCGTAACAGGCCACCGAGATCCAGAGCCAGACACGAAGGGACGTCTCGGGCTCTGCCAGATCGAAAAGCTGGAACAGCAGCGCCGAGACAGGCGGGTTGAGGTTCGGGTTCCACGACTCGAAGCCCGGCAGCACGACATGCGGCGTCAGCGGGTAGATGCCGTAAGGGTTCAACCCTTCCGCCGCAGCCCGCCCCGAGGCCACGAAGGCGCCGAAATCCCAAAGCCCATGCGGAGGAGCGACCCGCCCCAATTCGGTATACATTGCGCAAAGGGAGGCCAATGCCAGCAAGATCAGCACGACGTGCCGGAGCGTATGATTGATTTCGCGACCGGGCATCATTTCTCCTGTGGCAGTTGTGCACGGCAGACGCGTCGTCCGCCCTTGGCGTCCAGTTTCCCTCAAGACGAAGCTTGCTTGCAAGGAAGCCTTTTCAGCTTTCCTTCGAGACCGCTGATGTCGATGTTCAATGGTTCATGGCGTCATGTCCAGAGCCATTACCCGGAGAAATCGGTTCCATGACACGCCGTGCTGGCACGGCCCGACCGAATAAATCAGGCTATCGCCGCTAGCAACTGTGTCTATCGGCCTGACGGCGTGCGTGGTCGTGGCACTCCCATGACGAACCTGTCCCACAGGGCATTTCCATTCCATGGATCCGCATGCTCGGTGTGATCGACGAGTTCAGTCGGGAGTGCTTGGCCATCCGGATCTACCGGAAGCTGTACTCCACCGCCGTGATCGATGCCCTGTCCGATCTCTTCATCCTGCGGGGCGTGCCCCGCCATGTTCGCTCGGACAATGGACCGGAGTTTATAGCGAAAGCCGTGCGGGGCTGGATCAATGCCATCGGAACGAAACCGCATCCATCGGACTGGGCAGTCCGTGGGATGAGGAGGGTCAGAAAACAGGGCAGGCCAGCTTGTACGTGCTTCAGCAAGGCGAAGTGGACCATCTTCACCCGGTGGGCCATGAGATCGGCCGCAAGCTGTTCGTGAACCAAGCTACCATGATAGCGCGTTTCACGTCTCGACGCCGGAACAGATGGTCTGAGGGCCGCTGGCGCTGTCAGCCTGGATAGCCGAGAGACGCCGATGTTTCCGCTGCAGCGGCCGTAAGACGCGCAATATAATCGTCCCGCCGCGCCTCCTCGAACCGCATCAGGGGGAAGGCCACCGAAATGGCGGCCACGGGTCGGCCCAGATGGTCGAAGACGGGGGCGGCAAGGCAGCGGACGCCGGCCTCGGCCTCCTCCACCTCCTCGGCAAAGCCGCGGGCCCGCACCTCCGCCAAGTCCCGGCGCAGACGCTCCGCGTCCCGTATGGCCCTTGGGCCGGCGGCGTCGAAGGGCATCCGCACGATACGGGCCTCCACCTCCTCGGGGCTGCGCCAGGCCAGAAGCGCCTTGCCGAGGGAGGTGGAGCTGAGGGGGCTGCGCTGGCCTACCGTGCTTTTCATCGACAGGCCGAAGACCGATTCGATGTGGTGGACATAGACGACCTTCTCCTCCTGCCCGTCGATGACGCCGAGGTTGATGGATTCGCCCGTGGCCCGCGACAAGGCGGCCATGGCGCGATCGGCATGAACCATCAGCTGCGACGGGTCGATCGCGCGGGCTGCGATGGAAAACAGCTTCAGCGTCAGACCGTAGCGTTCCGTTTCGGCGTCCTGTTCGACAAAGCCCAGATCCACCATCGTCTGAAGCAACCGATGGGTCGTGCTTTTCGACGTCATTGCCTTCTGCGCGATGGTGCCAAGTGTGGCCTGGCGATCTTCGGCCAGCGTTTCCAGCACCGAAAACACCTTCAAGACCGAGGCGACGTTGTCCGCTTTGCCTGACTGCACGGGAAGTATCCTGTATTTCGGAATGCCATTCTGAAAGTTTCGGACCAGCTTGTCAATTCTGCTTGCCTGCCCGCAGCGGTTGTGCTTCCTTCAAAATCGAAACGGCGTTCTGATTTTCTCGCCGCTGTCTTTGGGAGGAGGCACAGATGGATCCGCTTCTGCGGCAGAGAGAGCATGTCCTGCCCCGGTCGGAGGTTTGCAACCTGATCGACCGGCTGACCGACAACCTCGTGAATATCACCGACACGACCGGCGAATTCCTGCTGCGGCTGGAAGACGGCCGCGTCATCGACACCAAGGGCTGGGCCGGATGGGAATGGACCCATGGCATCGGTCTTTACGGCTTGCTGAAATACTGGCAGCTGACGGGCAATGCCCGCGCGCTGGCGATCGTGAAGGACTGGTTCCGCGACCGGCTGGCGGAGGGCACGCCGACAAAGAACATCAACACCGTCGCCCCCTTCCTGACCGCCGCCCACCTGTACGAGATGGACCGCGACCCGTCCTGGCTCCCCTATCTGGACCGCTGGGCCGAATGGGTGATGCACGAAATGCCCCGCGTGCGCGACGGCGGTTTGCAGCACATCGTCTACAACTCGGTCAACCACCAGCAGATGTGGGACGACACGCTGATGATGTCGGTAGTGCCGCTGGCCAAGATCGGCCTGATCCTGAAGCGCCCGCATTATGTCGAGGAAGCGAAGTTCCAGTTCCTGACCCATGCGCAGTATCTGGCGGACACGCATTCGGGCCTGTGGTTCCACGGCTGGACGTTTGAAGGAAACCACAACTTTGCCCGCGCCCTTTGGGCCCGCGGAAACAGCTGGGTCACCATCGTCATCCCCGAGTTCATTGAGCTTCTGGACCTGCCCGACACCGATCCCGTCCGCCGCCACCTGACCGCCCTGCTGGGCCGGCAGGCAAGTGCGCTGCGCGAGCTGCAGGACGACAGCGGCTTGTGGCACACGCTGCTGGACGATCCCGACAGCTACCTTGAGGCGTCCGCCACGGCGGGCTTTGCCTATGGCCTGCTGAAGGGCGTGCGCAAACGCTACATCGGCCCGGAACATGGCCCCGTCGCCGAACGCGCGATCCGGGGCGTCATCGACAACATCTCGCCCGAGGGGGAGCTGCGGAACGTGTCCTTCGGCACGGCCATGGGGTCGGATCTCGATTACTACCGGCAGATCAAGCGCACCTCTATGCCCTATGGGCAGGCAATGGCGATGTTCGCGCTGACGGAACTTCTGCACACCTACATCTGACCGTTTCCTGGGGAGGACTGACATGAAGATGCTGATGACGACGGCGGCCCTGATCGCGCTTACGACGGCGGCCGGAGCCGACACGCTCCGCTTCGGCTATGCCGAGAACGCGACCCCCACGGTGGAGGCGATGAAGGAGTTCGCCCGCCTGCTGGAGGAGAAGACCGGCGGCGGCCTGACCGTCCAGTTCTTCCCCGACGGCCAGCTGGGAGGGGAGCGCGAACTGGTGGAACTGGTGCAGGGCGGCCTTCTGGACATGACCAAGGTGTCGGGCGGGCTGATGGAAAGCTTTGCGCCGGTCTATGGCGCCTTCTCCATGCCCTACCTGTTCGACGACGAGGCGCATTACTACAAGGCCTTGGACGACGCAGCCGTGATGGCTCCCGTCTATCAGGCGACGGCGGATCAGGGGATGGTGGGGCTGACCTACTACAACTCGGGCGCGCGGTCTTTCTACACCAAGGACAAGCCGATCAATTCCCCCGCCGATCTGGCAGGTCTGAAGATCCGCGTGCTGCAATCCCCCACCTCCATCCGCATGGTGGAAATGCTGGGCGCCTCCCCCATCGCGATGAGCCAGGCCGAGGTCTACACCTCCATCCAGCAGGGGGTTCTGGACGGGGCCGAGAACAACGAGTTCGCCCTGACCGTCGCCCGCCACGCCGAGGTGGCCAAGGCCTATTCCTATGACATGCACACCCGCATTCCGGACATCCTCCTGATCTCCACCGCCGCGCTGGACCGGCTGACCCCCGAACAGCGGGACGCGGTGAACGCGGCGGCACGGGAGTCCACCGCCTTCCACCGGCAGGCGTGGACCGCCGCCGTGGACGCCGCCCGGGCCGAGGCCGAGACCAGCTTCGGCGTGACCTTCACCCATCCCGAGGTGACGGCCTTCCAGGAGGCGGTGAAACCCATGTACGACGAAATGCCGGACGCCATCGCGCCCACCGTGAACGCGATCCGGGCGGCGAAATGACCCGCCTCCGCCGCCTTCTGGACCTGTGCATCGGATCGGTGTGCGCCGTTCTTCTGGCGGCGCTGGTGGTGGTGTTGTGCTGGCAGGTCTTCAGCCGCTACGCCCTTGGCACCCCGTCGACGTTGACCGAGGAAACGCTGCGCTTCGGCGTGATCTGGCTGTCTCTGCTGGGTGCCGCCTATGCCACGGGACAAGGCACCCACATGGCGATCGATCTGGCCCGCGATATCGCCACGGGCCGGACCCGGCAGGTGCTGGAGATGCTGGTGCCGGTGGCCTTCATCGTCTTCGCGGTCGCCGTCCTCATCCTCGGCGGGATGCGGGGGATGGAGATCGCGTCCCGCCAGCTCAGCCCCGTGCTGCGGGTGCCGATGGGCTGGGTTTATGCCAGCCTGCCGGTCTCGGGCGTTCTCATCATCCTTTACAGCCTTCTGAACCTGATCGACATCGCGCGCGGCACCCGCCCGCGCCCCGACGGGATGGACAAGGCGCTGAGCGCGGTGGAATGACCATGGCCATAACTGCAAGCCTGATCCTGCTGGCCGTCTTTGCCGTCATCGCCCTTCTGGGCCTGCCTCTGGCGGTGGCCATCGTGGCTGCGGCGCTGGCCGCGGTGTCGCTGGTTGCGCCGCCCGACATGGCACTGTTCACCTCGGCCCAGAAGATGATGGCGAGCCTCGACAGCTTTTCCCTGCTGGCCGTGCCCTTCTTCATCCTGTCGGGCGTCATCATGAATTCGGGTGGCATCGCGATCCGGCTGGTGCGGTTTGCACAGCTGATCGCGGGACGCATTCCGGGATCGCTGGCGCAGACGAACATCGCTGGCAACATGCTCTTCGGCTGCATCTCCGGCTCGGCCATCGCGGCCTCCACCTCCATCGGGGGGGTTCTGGTTCCGATGCAGGCGCAGGAGGGTTACGACCGCGACTTCGCCGCCGCCGTCAACATCGCCAGCGCTCCGACGGGCATGCTGATCCCGCCGACCACGGCCTTCATCATCTATTCGCTGGTGGCGGGCGGCACCTCGGTCGCCGCGCTGTTCATGGCGGGGGCGGTGGCGGGCATCCTCTGGGGCCTGTGCCTGATGGCCCTGACCGTGGTGATCGCGAAGCGGCGCAACTATCCCACCGTGGCCGCCGTGCCCTTCCGCGACGCGCTGAAGATCACGATGGAGGCGATACCCTCGCTTCTGCTGATCGTGATCATCATCGGCGGCATTGTCCTCGGCGTCTTCACGGCGGTGGAGGCGTCCGGTATCGCCGTGGTCTATACGCTGCTTCTCGCCTTCGTGATCCACCGCACCACGACGCTCCGCGACCTGTGGTTCTTTCTTGTGGAAACCGCGCAGATCACGGGGGCGATCATGCTGCTGCTGGCGGCGTCGGCCGCGCTGTCCTTCGCGATGGCGTTCACGGGGATCCCGGCGGCCATCACCTCGGCCATTCTGGGAATTTCCAGCGATCCGGTGATGGTGATGCTGATCATCAACATCCTGCTGCTGATTGTGGGCTGCTTCATGGACATCGGCCCCGCCATCCTGATCTTCACGCCGATCCTGCTGCCCATCGCCACGAAGGTGGGCGTGGACCCGGTGCATTTCGGGGTGATCATGGTGTTCAACCTCGCCATCGGCACCATCACCCCGCCCGTGGGCACGGGCCTGTTCGTCGGCGCCAGCGTCGCCAAGGTGCGGGTCGAACGGGCCATCCGCGCGCTTGGGCCTTTTTATGTGCTGCTGATCGCGCTGCTGATGGTCATCACCTACTGGCCCGCCCTGACACTGAGCCTGCCGCGCTGGCTGGGCATCTGAAAGGACTGACATGCTGTTCGTCGAAACCCGCCATGCCGTTCATCCCCACCACGCCAAGGGCATGGACACCGCCGCCCTGCGCACGCACTTCCTCGCGCAGGGGATGTTCCAGGACGGGCAGATCCGCCTGATCTACACCCATTACGACCGCTTCGTGATGGGCGGCGCCGTGCCCGCAGGCAGAGATCTGGTGCTGGACGTGGTGGAGGAGACAAAGACGCCCTCCTTCCTCGACCGGCGGGAGATGGGGATCGTCAACATCGGCGACACCGGCACCGTGCGTGCGGGCGACGAAACCCACACCCTCGATCGAGGGGACGTCCTGTATCTGGGCATGGGCACGGGTGCTGTGACCTTTGCGGGCGGGGGGCGGTTCTACATCACCTCGGCCCCCGCGCATCGCGCCTTCCCGTCGAAGCTGATCACGCTGGCCGACTGCATCGAGGTGAAGATGGGCGAGGCTGCGCAGTCCAACAAGCGCACCATCAAGCAGTTCATCCACCCCAAGGTCATGGAAAGCTGCCAACTGATCCTCGGCTACACCTCACTGGAGGAAGGGTCGGTCTGGAACACGATCCCCAGCCACATCCACGACCGCCGGATGGAGGCCTACCTCTACTGGGGCATGACGCCCGAAGCGCGTGTCCTGCACCTGATGGGCGAGCCGGCCGAAACGCGCCACCTGTTCATCGCGAACGAGGAAGGCGCCATCTCACCCCCTTGGTCGATCCATTCAGGTGCGGGGATCGGGGAATACACATTCATCTGGGCCATGGCCGGCGACAATGTGGATTACACGGACATGGAGTTCATCCAGCCCAAGGACATGGCCTGAGGCGCCACCTGGTCCTGGCGTCCACCGATCGCCTGATGATCAGACCATGCTGTACATCTGCCGGACGGAACTGACCGTGAAACCGCGCCTTCCCGCATGCAGGGGCGGGGCGAGAGGGACACAGATTGACAGATCGGCCTGCCCCCTTCAGCGGATCAGTCCCAGCTGCGTCGGCAGCCACAGCGTGATCGCAGGGATGAACGTGATCAGCAGCAGCGCGATGAAGAGCGGGACCATCCACGGCAGGATGGCCAGCGCCGTCCGCTCCACCGACAGCTTCGAGATTCTTGACAGCACGAACAGCACCATTCCGACCGGGGGCGTCAGCAGCCCGATCATCAGGTTCAGCGTCACGATCACCCCCAGATGCACCGGATCTATGCCGTAGCGCGCCGCCACGGGCATCAGGATCGGGACGAGGATGGAGATCGCCGCGATCGTGTCCAGGAACGCGCCCACGATCAGCAGGATGATGTTGACGATGATCAGGAACGTCCACCAGTTGTCCGTCAGTGCGAACATCGCATCGGCAAACACCTGCGTCGCCTGGCTGACCGTCAGCAGCCACGCGAAGATGGAGGCGGCGGTGACGATGAACAGGACCGAGGCTGTCGTCTCGATCGTGTCGAAGCTGGCCTTGGCAAGCGCGCGGAAGCTCATGGTGCGGTACCGCACGAGCCCGAGGAACAGCGACCAAAGGACGGCCGCGACGGCGGCCTCGGTCGGGGTGAACCAGCCCATCGTCATGCCACCGATCAGCAGCACCGGCGCCATCAGGGCCATCACGGCGTGCCAGTCGAAATACCAGTCCAGCGCGATCAGCGACACCAGCGCGATCACCACCGCCACGTTCAGCGACACGCCCAGCGTCACCAGAAGCCAGATCGCCAGCGGGAAGCACATGACGACAACGATTTCCAGCGACGCCTTGGCCAGTTCGCGCAGGTCGAACGGCGTGTCGGATCCCCAGCCCTTCAGGTGCGCGAAGACGAAGACGGTCAGCATCATCAGCGTCACCATCACCACGCCCGGCAGGATCCCCGCCATGAACAGCGCGCCGATGGACGCGTTCGCCATCATCCCGTAGATCACGAAGGGCAGCGATGGCGGGAAGATCGGACCCACCGTGGCGGAGGCCGCCGTGACCCCCACCGCCGCCTCCACGGGATAGCCGTGGTCCTTCATCGCCTTGATCTCGATCGTGCCGATCCCGGCGGCGTCGGCCAGGGCCGTTCCCGACATGCCCGAGAACACGACCGAGCCGATGATGTTCACCTGCGCCAGCCCGCCCTTCATCCAGCCCACCAGCGACAGCGCGAAGTGATAGATGCGGCCGGTGACGCCCGCGATGTTCATCAGGTTGCCCGCCAGGATGAAGAAGGGGACCGCGATCAGCGGAAAGCTTTCCACCCCCGCGATCATCCGCTGGGCCGCGATGATGTCGGGGGCCACGTTGTAGCTGAGGAGATAAAGCAGGGACGCCCCGGCCATGGACACCGCCACCGGGACGCCCACGACCATCAGCACCAGAAACGATCCGATCAGAAGAAGCATGGTTCAGATCCCTGTCGTGCCGCTTTCGGCGGCTTTTTCCCGGACGGTCGTGCCGCCCTTCATGTCGTGGATGAAGTTCTGGACCGATCGCAGCAGCATCAGCACGAAGGCCACCAGCACGGTGTAGAAGACGATGCCGCGCGGCAGGTCCACCGTCACCATCCGCTCGGACCCGACGATCCCGACATATCGCCACATCAGCCACGTCATGTAGCCGAAGAAGACGATGGTCAGCGCATCCACCAGCCACCACATGACGCGGCCGATCCGATGCGGCAGAAGGTTGTAAAGGATGTCCACCGCGATGTGCCGCCCCATCCGCACGCACATCACCGAGCCGAGGAAGACGATGATGACTAGGCAGTTCGCCGCGATCTCCTCGGTCCAGGCCAGGCTGTTGTTCAGCACGTAGCGCGTGAAGAACTGCAGGAAGACGCACAGCGCCATTCCCCAGAAGATGGCGAGGGTCAGCCAATCCTCGACGGCATAAGGCCTCAGATCGACCGGGCCGGTGTCGTCCTCGAAGGCATGCGCCATGTCCTCCACGCTGCGTGGCGCAGGGCTCTTGTCAGCCATAGCTTTCTCCCGATGTTCGGAAGGCGGCCGGGGACGTCCCCGGCCGGCCACTTCATTGCACGGCGCGGATGGCTTCCCAGTCTTCGCGGTTGTAGCCGTAATTCTCCAACGGAGCCTTCTCGAGGACGTTCTTCAGGAAGTCCTCCTTGTCGACCTCGGTGACCATCAGGCCGTCGGCCTTGAACTTGTCCACCAGCGCCGCCTCGCGCTCCTCGACAACCCGGGTGGCGCGTTCCGCCGCTTCCAGCATCACCTCGCTGAAGATCTGCTTGTCCCCGTCCGAGAGGCTGTTCCAGACGCGGCCGGACATGACGGTGTTCAGGTGATCGACGATATGCCCGGTCAGGATGATGTTGGACTGCACCTCGTAGAACTTCTTGGCCTCGATCGCGGTCAGGGGGTTTTCCTGCGCGTCGACCGTGCCGTTCTGCAAGGCCAGATACACCTCTGCAAAGGCGATGGGCGTCGTGTTGGCCCCGCAGGCCTGCGGCATGGCCAGATAGGCCGGAACGTCCGGCACGCGGATCTTCAGGCCCTCCATGTCGGCGCAGGAGGTGATGTCCTTGTTCGCCGTCGTGTGGCGCGTGCCGTAATAGGTGACCGCGGTGATGTGGTTGCCGCTGGCCTCCTCGTATCCTTCCACCAGTTTCCGAAACACGTCGCTTTTGGTATAGGCGATCAGATGCGCGGGATCGCGGAAGATGTAGGGGTAATAGGTCACCCCGATCGGCTTGTACTCGCGCGACGCGAAGCTGGACCCGGAGATGATGATGTCCACCGTCCCCAGCTTCAGCCCCTGGTTGATGTCCGCCTCCTTGCCCAACTGCGAGGCCGGGAAGACATCGATGTCGTAGCGGCCTTCCGTGCGCTTGGCGATCTCCTCGGCCGCCCAGACGGATTCGGTGTGGAACGGTTCGCTCGCTTCATAGACATGCGCCCATTTCAGCGTCGTCTGTGCCTGAGCGACGGCGGCGCTTGCCATAAGCGCGGCGGCCCCCAGCAGAGTCTTGATCGTGAACGTCATGCTTCTCCTCCCATCAGCTTCGGTTCGTTGTTGTTGGCGCAGGCAAGATGCATCCCGCCCCTGCCGCATCCCCGGCCCGTCACGCGGGCCCGGGCCCTCCGCACGTCCTGCGCAAGGCCGGGACGATCGCCTGCCACGCGTGTCGGCGAAGGATGCTGTTCGTGCACGTGGCTTGCATCGGCGCGTCGCCTCCCCGCGACGCGGCCAGACCGATCCTGCAACCCCGACGGTAGCGAGGCCGCCACACGCCGGTCAACGGCTTTCCCTCACCCGGACCATGGGGATGCCCAGACGATCGGCCCACTCCGTGAACCCGGCCAGAGTGGCGGGATCGAGCGTCACCCCCTCCGCACGCCGCTGCGCCGCGACCTGCCATTCGCGATCACCGGGCGCCATGACGCGGTGTCCTTCGCGCGGGGGCGAGGATCGCAGCGTTTCCATGTATCGGGCCATCCCCGCCTCGAAACGCGGGCGCTCGAGGAAGGCGTCCGGATTCAGGGCCAGCACGAAGGCCCCCATCGCGCGTGGCGTGGAGAAGTCGGGACCTCCCATCGGCGCGATGTCGAAGCTCAGCGTCATCCCGGACAGGACGGCACTGAAGATCTCGACCACGCCGGCCAGGGCTGCCCCCTTGAATCCAAACGCCCCGCCCAGGGGTGCCAGCATGTCGGACTGGTGCGGGTCCAGCGTGTCGACCCCCTGCGCGTCCGACGCCACCCCCTCGGGCAGATCCACGCCAAGGCTTTGGTAAAGCTGCACGCGGTTGTAGGGGATGGCGCTGGTGGCCATGTCCAGCAGCCACGGATCCCCCGCCCCCGCCGGCACCGCGACCGCGATGGGATTTGTCCCGTGAAAGCGCATCGCCCCGTCATGCAGACGCACGAAGCTGTCGCTGTTGCAGAAGGTCACGCCGATGAAGCCTTTCTGCGCCGCCGCAAGCGAATACGCCCCGGCCGGCCCGAAATGCGAGCTGTTGCGGATGGACACCGCGCCAAGCCCGAAGCTGGCCGCAAGTTCGACCGCGCGATCCATCGCGCGAAATGTCGGCAGCGCCCCTTGTGCGTTGTCGCCGTCCAGAACCTCCACCGCGCCAAATCCTCCGGCCTTACGGAGCTGCGGTGTCCGGTTCAGCCGCCCGCCCTGCAGGGCCATCAGGTAATGGGGCAGCAGACGAACGCCATGGCTGTCGACGCCCAGCGTCGTGCCGTGCATCATCGACCGGCTCGCCGCCTCCGCCGTTTCCTCGCTGGCGCCGACGGTCAGAAAGGCCATGTGGCAGAAGTGCCGCAAGTCCTGCAAGGCATAGCGTTCGGATCGTTCCATGTCGCGCCTCCTTCCCAAGATGACACGTTTCGCGCCGGCCGCAGGCGGCGTGACACGCCTGTCAAATGTCGTCCTCGACCTGCTGACGCTGCTGACCCAAGCCGTCGATCCCCAGTTCGACGACGTCGCCCGCACGCAGGTAGCGCGGCGGCTTCATGCCCATTCCCACGCCGGGCGGCGTCCCCGTGGAGATGACGTCACCCGGATGCAGCGTCATGAACTGGCTGAGGTAGTGGATGATGAACGGCACCTGATAGACCATCGTGCGGGTCGATCCGTTCTGCATCCGCTCTCCGTTCACGGTCAGCCACATGCCCAGATCCTGCGGATCGGCGATCTCGTCCGGCGTCACGAGCCATGGGCCGATCTGGCCGAAGTTGTCGCAGGACTTGCCCTTGGTCCATTGGCCTGCACGTTCCGTCTGGAAGGCGCGTTCGGACACGTCGTTGGTGACGGCAAAGCCCGCGACATGGGACATCGCGTCGGCTTCGGACACGTATTTCGCGGGCTTGCCGATGATCACGGCCAGCTCCACCTCCCAGTCCGTCTTGGCGGAGGTGCGGGGGATCACGATCGGATCGTTCGGGCCGCAGATGGCGCTGGTCGCCTTCATGAAGATCACGGGTTCCGGCGGAACGTCCATGCCGCTTTCGGCCGCGTGATCGGCATAGTTCAGGCCGATGCAAATGAACTTCCCGGTTCCCGCGATGGGCGGGCCAAGGCGCGTGGCGGCATCGACCACCGGCAGCGCATCCGCGTCCAGCGCACCCAGACGCGCCAGCGCGTCGGGGTGCAGTGCCGATCCGGCCAGGTCGTCCACATGCCCCGACAGGTCGCGGATGCTGCCATCGACATGCAGCAGCCCGGGTTTTTCGGCACCTGCGGCACCGTGGCGAAGAAATCTCATGTTGTCTCCTTGCGTCAGATGGTCCAGCCGCCGTCGATGCAGACGGCCTGCCCGGTGGTGTAGGTGGCGCCGGCCAGATACACGGCGAGGTCGGCGATCTCCTCCGCCCTTGCGATGCGGCCCATTGGCTGACGGGCGACAAAGGCCGCGCGCGCCGCGTCGTAGTCCCCCGTCTCTGCCAGCCGCTGGTCCAGCGACGGCGATTGCACCGTGCCCGGACAGATCGCGTTGCAGCGGATGTTGTGCCCCACAAAATCCGCCGCCACCGACTTCGTCAGGCCCAGCACCGCGGCCTTGCTGGCGGAATAGGCGAACCGGTTCGGCACCCCCTTCACCGCAGACGCGACCGAGGACATGTTGATGATGCTGCCTTGTTTGCGTGCCACCATTCCCGGCAGCACGGCGCGGATCGTCCGCACCATCGAATGCAGATTCAGGTCGAAGGCAAAATCAAGCTCGGCTTCCGTCACCTCAAGAATGGTGCCGCCATGGACGACGCCCGCGCAGTTGAACAGAACGTCGACCTGCAGGCCGTCGCAAAAGCCTTGCACTTCGGCGTCGTTCAGGACGTTCAGCCGCGCGGTGCGGCAGTCGAGACCGTCCAGCCCCGCCGCGTTGCTGTCGGTCGCGATGACGTCGTATCCCGCGCGGATGAAGGCCTCGGCACTGGCCCGTCCGATCCCCTGCGCCGCCGCCGTGATCAGCACGCGCTGTCCCGTCACGTCCATTTCGTTCCTCACATCACTGCCCCGATCTGCCACGGCACGAATTCCACGGCGCCAAACCCCTGAGCCTCGCTTTTCGTCTCCTCGCCCGACGCGACGCGCAGCATGAGATCGAAGATTTCCCGTCCCTTCACCTCCAGCGTCACGCCTGACAGGACCTCTCCGCAATCCACATCCATGTCTGGCTTCATTCTCCGCCAAAGCTCGGGATTGGACGCCAGCTTGATGCACGGGACCGGGCGGTATCCCGACACGCTGCCCCGTCCGGTGGTGAACGCGATCAGGTTCGCGCCCGAAGCGACCTGCCCCGTGACGGAACACGGATCGTAGCCGGGGCTGTCCATGAAGACGAAACCGGGCGTGTCGATGGGCTCGGCGTATCTGTACACGCCGGACAGGGGCGCGGCCCCGCCCTTCGCGACGGCGCCAAGGCTTTTTTCAAGGATTGTCGTCAGCCCGCCGCGCTTGTTGCCGGGGGAAGGATTGTTGTCCATCTCTCCGAAGTTGCGCGCCGTGTAATCCTCCCACCACTCGATCAGGTCGATCAGCTTGCGCCCTGTCGCCGCATCGCTGGCGCGGCGGGTCAGCAAGTGTTCCGCCCCATAGATTTCCGAGGTTTCCGACAGGATGGAAATGCCGCCATGCCGCACCAGAAGATCCGAGGCGTGGCCGAGCGCGGGATTTGCCGTGATCCCCGAATAGCCGTCCGAGCCGCCGCACTGCATCCCCAGCACCAGCTTCGACGCGGGCGCGTCCTGCCGTTGCGCCCTGTTCGCCTCGGCCGCCAGTTCGCGCAGGATCGCCACGCCCTTGTCCACCGTGGCGCGGGTGCCGCCCGTCTGCTGGATGGTCATGTAGCGGAAGCGCGCGCTGTCCTTCAGCGCCTGCCGGTCGATCAGGTCGGGGATCTGCATGACCTCGCATCCCAGCCCCACCATCAGGATCGCGCCGAAATTGGGGTTGTGGCCATAGCCGGCGATGGTGCGGAACAGCGTCTCGTACCCTTCACCCTTGCCAGACATGCCGCAGCCGGTGCCGTGCACGATGGGGACGATGCCGTCGACGTTCGGGAAATCCCGCAGCCAGCCCTGACGCTCCACCTCCTCGGCGATGAAGCGGGCGACCGATCCGGCACAGTTCACCGAGGTCAGAATACCGATGTGGTTCCGCGTCCCCACCCGCCCGGAAGGCCGGTGGAACCCGCGGAACGACGCGGGCGCATCCACGGGCATCAGCGGAACGGCGGCGGTGCCGAACCCGTAATCCTGCCGATGCGCGCCCATTCCCAGGTTCTGCACATGCACATGCGCCCCGGCCGCGATGGCCTGCGTCGCAACACCGATCACCTGCCCGTATTTCAGGACCGCCTCCCCTCCGGCAATCGGGCGGATGGCGACCTTGTGACCGGCGGGAATGGCCTCGGCCGCGGTCATGCCCGGCATCAGCGACGCGCCGGCGGGCAGCGCTTGCAGCGCGACCATGATGTTGTCGCGGTCGTGCAGGCGAAGGGCGGTCGTCAGGATTTCTGTCACAGGGTCACCAGGATTTTGACGGTGTTGATGCGGTCGCGGATCCGCAACGGGAAACGCTGGGGCTGCAAGATGATGGAAATTGGCGCAACCCCCGGGACCGGCCGTGATGACGTGGTCACGGCGGCGGGCATGTCGATCATGCAGGCGATCAGCACCAGCCGCCCCGCGTGCGGCACGCGGGCGACGGGGGCCGGGTGCTGCCGCCGATCCTCCCGCTCGGTTCGGCGCGAATGTCGGATCTCATTGCACGGCCTCCAGAGTGCGGGCGGACCAGTTGCCGGGCAGTTCGCCCTTCACGATCAGGCTGAGCACGTCATCCTTCGTCACCTCCTCGATGCGGTGGGCGCCGACGACGCGTCCCTTGTTCATCACGACCACGCGGTCGCAGAGGTCGAACACGTCATGCATGTCGTGGCTGACAAGAAAGATCCCGATGCCGTCCGCACGCAGCTTGCGGATCAGGTCCGCCACCATCGCCGTTTCCGAAGGACCAAGCGCCGCCGTCGGTTCGTCCATGATCAGAACCTTCGTGTCGAAATAGATCGCCCGCGCGATGGCGATCACCTGCCGCTGCCCGCCCGAAAGGCTGGAAACGGGATCGCGCAGATTTCGGAAGTTCGGGTTCAGCCGCGCCAGAACCTCGCGCGCGGCGCGCAGCATGCGCGCCTCGTCAAGATTTCCGAAACGGGTCCGCAGTTCCCTTCCAAGGAACAGGTTCGCGGGCGCGTCCAGATGGTCCGCAAGCGCCAGCGTCTGATAGATCGTCTCGATCCCGTGATCGCGGGCGTCGTTCGGAGTCTCGAAGCGGACGGGGGCGCCGCCGATCCGGATCTCCCCCCCGCTGGGCCACATCGCGCCGGACAGGATCCGCATCAGGCAGGACTTGCCCGCGCCGTTATGGCCCAGAAGGCCCACCACCTCTCCCCGATACAGATCGACGGAGACATGCTCTACCGCGCATATCCCGCCGAAGTGCTTTTCGATGCCGATCATCTCGACCAGCGGCTGTCCTGACATGGCGAAACTCCTTGTCGCGGGGATCAGTAAAGGACGTTCTGCGCTTCGTCGGAGTCCACGTTCGACTGGTCCACTATCACGACGCCTGTGTTGATGAAGCTTTCGACCTTTTCGCCGTTCAGGATGTCCATGACCGTCTGCACGCCTTGCTCGCCCATCGCGAACGATCCCTGCACCGCGGTCGCCGTCAGCACGCCGTCGCGGACGAACTGCTGCAGGTCGGCGTTGCCGTCAAAGCCAAGCGCCACCAGTTGCCCCGCCTTTCCCGCCTGGATGATCGCGCGGCCCATGCCCACCGCGGTCGGTTCGTTCGCGCCGAAGATGCCCACGAGGTCGGGGTTGGAGGCCAGCATGTCGGTCGTCTGGTTCAGCGCGTTGGCCATCTGGCTTTGCGAATAAAGCGGCCCCACGACCTCCAGCTCCGAATGCGCGGCAATATAATCGGTGAAGCAGCCGACACGCCCGATCTCCGATCCCACGCCCGCGACATAGGACATGATGCCGACCTTGCCGGTGGTGCCCGCCGTCTCGATCATGCGCTTGGCGACGGCTTCACCCGCAGCGCAATTGTCGGTGGACAGAAACGCCTGGTAGCTTCCTTTGCCACCTTCGCCCAAGGCGCTGTCGATGATCACCACCGGAATGGCATTCTCGAAGGCGCGCCGGACGACAGGGATCAACGCCTCGGGGTCGGATGGGGCCAGCACGATGCCGGCCACGCCGCGATTGATCGCGTTCTCCATCAGGCTCACCTGATCGGCAACGGCGCTTTCGGCCGCGGGACCGTCGAAGCTGAGCGTGTGCTCCGACTGCGCGCCCATGCCGGCTTCTGCCCCTTTGTGGACGTTCTGCCAGAAGTTGGAATTCGTGGTCTTCACGATGACCGCGATTTCCCCCGCCTGGAGGGTGCCTGCGGCAAGGGCGATGGCCGATGCGGTCAGAACCGTCTTCAATGGCTTCATGGTAATCCTCCCCTTTGTTCCTGCTTCAGCGCCGGTTGCGGACCATGTCGATCCACACGGCGCCAATGACGACAAGGCCGATGACGATCTGCTGGATGAAGGCTGATACGCCGGCCATGTTCAGCCCATTGCGCAGGATCCCGATGATGAACGCCCCGATCATGGTGCCGGAAATGGTGCCCACGCCCCCCGTCAGCGACGCGCCGCCGATCACGGCCGCCGCAATGGCGTCAAGCTCGTACATCACGCCTTCGCTGGGCTGCGCCGTCACGAGGCGAGACATCAGCACGTTGCCCGCCAGCCCCGCCAGCGCACCCGACATGGTGTAGGCATACATCTTGGTTCCGTCGACCTTGACGCCCGACAGGCGTGCCGCCTCTTCGTTCGAACCGGTGGCGTAAAGGTGCCGCCCGACCCGGCGACGGCGCAGCACGTAGCCCGTCGCGATCGCCACGATCAGCAACAGGATCGCGGGATACGGGATGCCGGGGAAGATGACGCGCGGAAAGCCGTTCGGCTGCATCTCGACCATCCGGAACAGCGCGCCGTTGCCAAGCCAGCCAAACCCCTCGCCCAGCCCCGAGATGGGGGTTGCCCCCGTCAGTTGCAGCGCCACCCCCCGGGCGATCAGCATCATTCCCAGCGTGGCGACGAAAGGTGGAATGCGCAGCCGCGTGATGACCAGCCCGTTGAAGGCCCCGCACGCCGCGCCTGCCAGGATGCCCACGCACATCGCCGGCATCACCGGCAGCCCGGCCTTCACGCTCATCGCCGAAACGACGCCGGAAAGTGCCAGTACGGAGCCGACCGACAGGTCGATCCCGCCCGTGATGATGACCAGTGTCAGCCCGATCCCCAAGAGGCCGATCACCGCGGTCTGCAGCAGCACCGTCAGCCCGTTGTTCACCGACAGGAAGGCGGGGCTGGCCATTGCAAAGCCAAGGATCAGCAGCACCAGCGTCAGCAAGGCGGAGGCGCGATGCATCTGGTCGCGCCCGATGGTGAACCTGCGCCGGCGACGCTCCCCCCACGGGATACCTGTATCCGACATCGCTCCCCCCAGACCGACTGAATCAAGTTATGAAGGACATTGGGCAGATGGGTTGCACCTGTCAATGGTGTTTAATAATTTAAGACGACAAATCAGGCAGGAGAAAGATCATGGCACGCAGCGACACCAGGTTTCGCGAAGCGTTCAACAGCCTGCTGGACGTCTGCAACACCTTGCCCGTCGGTGCGGAACTGCCCGCCGAAGCCGTGATGAGCGGGGCCGTCGGGGTCAGCCGGACGGTCGTGCGGCGCTGCCTGACACGAATGGCCGAGCTTGGAATCATCGCCTGGGAAGGTCGCGGCAAGCATCTTCTGCGTGCCCCGACCGCGGACGACCGGATTGCCCTGCCCGAAACCACCGTCGGCCGCGATCAACTGGAGAAGCGGTTTCTTGGATGGGTGCTGCAATTTGACGTGCCGGCTGACACGCCGTTGTCGGTCGCCGAACTTGCCCGCACCTTCGATGTCGCCCCGCACGAGCTGAAGGAGTTTCTTGCCAGCCTCAGCCGTTTCGGACTTGTCGCGCGGCGGCCCCGCGGCGGGTGGATGCTGCGCGGCTTCACCAGGGAATTCGCGATCGAGCTGTCAGACTTCCGCCTGATCCTGGAACTCGACGCCATCGCCAAGGTCGCCGAAGCGCCGGTGGATCATCCCATCTGGCAAAGGCTGGCCAACCTGCGGCTGGAGCATGAAGCGCTGGCCCGCCGCATCACCACAGATTTTCATGAATTCTCCAAGCTTGACGAGGCGTTTCACCAAGCGATCAATTCCGTCGTCCGCAACCGCTTCATGGAGGAGTCGCAGAAGGTCATCTCGTTGATCTTCCATTACCATTACATGTGGGACAAGACCCACGAGATGGACCGAAACCGTGCCGCCATCAACGAGCACATGGCGATCATCGACGCGCTGGAAGCTCGCGACACCGCCCGCGCCTGCGAGGCCGCGCGTCAGCACCTGCGCACCTCCAAGTCCACGCTTCTGCTATCGTTGCGGCATCATGCCCTCGGTTGACAAGGCGGCCAGATTGCGGCGCAGCATGTCCGCATCCGCCGTTCCCAGCAGCACCGAGGCCGCCGCCGGATGCCGTTGCACGAACCGCAACGCGGCGGTGGCCAGCGGAACCTCCCCCGCTTCTGCCTGCAAGGCCGCGGCGCGGTCCAGCACCTCCCGGGGCGCGGGACCGTAATCATAGGTGGCCCCCGCCACCGGGCCGGTGGCAAGGATGCCGGAATTGAAGATCCCGCCCAACACGAGGCTTGTCCCTGCCTCCCGACACCGCGGCACCAGTTCCGCCTCGGCCGAACGATCCAGCAAAGTCAGCCGCCCCGCCAGGAGGATGACGTCCAGCGGCACGTGATCCATCACCTGAAGACAGATCTCGCACTCGTTGACGCCCAGCCCGAACGCGCCGATCCGCCCCTCCTTCTTCAGCCGCACCAACCGCTCGTAGCCGGAGCCGAGGAACGCCTCCAGATGCGCTGCATGGTCCGGGCCGTGCGTGACCCCGCCCAGATCATGGACGAAGAGGATGTCGATGCGGCCGACGTCCAGCCGTTCGAGGCTCTGCTCGAAGCTCTGCTCGATCCCGTCGCCGGAATAGTCGTAGCGGACGTCGTTCTGCAACGGGTTGACGTAGTGATCTGCCTCGGCGATGGGTGCGCGGGCAGGTGATAGGACACGGCCCACCTTCGTGGACAACGTGAACCCGTTCCGGCCCTTCAGGAAACGTCCCAGCCGCTGTTCCGACAGCCCGCGCCCATAATGCGGCGCGGTGTCGAAATAGCGGATGCCGGCGCGCCATCCCACCTCCAGCACCTCCCGCACGGCCACCTCCGACGCCTCATGATACAGGTTTCCGATGCTCGCCCCTCCGAACGAGATGTCGGTGACGGTCACATCCGTTTTCCCGATGCGGCTGCGTCTGATGATTGACATGCCGATCCCTCCCCCAGTATGGTTCATTATTATTTCCAACATTTCGCGTGGCAAGCGATGATCATCGACGCACATCAGCATTTCTGGCGCATCGCGCGCGGCGACTATGGCTGGATGGACGACCGCGTCGCTGCGATCCGGCACGACCGGCTGCCCGCCGACCTGCACCCGCTGGCACGAGCGGGCGGCATCGGCGGCACGATCCTGGTGCAGGCCGCGCCCACGGTGAACGAAACGCTGTTCCTGCTGGAGATGGCGCAGAGCGAGCCGCTGGTGCGCGGTGTCGTCGGCTGGATCGACCTGGAGGGGGACGTGGACGCGCAACTCCGGCAGGTCGACCATCCCGCGTTGCGCGGCATCCGCCCGATGCTGCAGGACATTCCCGACACGGCATGGGTCTTGCGGGACGAAGTCGTTTCCGGCTTGCGCAAAATCGCGGGGCGGGGCCTGCGGATGGATGTGCTGATCACCCCGCGCCACCTGCCCGTTATCGACCGGCTGGCGCATCTGGTCCCCGAACTGCCGATGGTGGTCGACCATTGCGCGAAGCCCACCTTCCCGGTCACCGACGCATGGCGGCAAGGGATCGACGCTCTGGCCGCGCATCCGCAGGTGTTCTGCAAACTGTCGGGTCTTGCCAATGAACATGGCCCCGGCTGGTCCGCAGACACGCTGCACGGCGTGGCCGATCACGTTATCGGCGCGTTCGGCGGCACCCGCGTGATGTGGGGCAGCGACTGGCCGGTGCTGGAGCTTGCGGGCCGCTACGGTGACTGGCTGACCGTCGCGCAACAGCTTGTCGCGCCCGAGGACCATCCAGATGTGTTTGCCGAAACGGCCGCACGCTTCTACGACATCTGAGGGAGAGGATCATGCAGCGCATGGGGCACGTCATCCGGCTTCACCCCGAAGATGTTGCCGAGTACATCCGCCTGCACGCCGATGTCTGGCCAGGGGTGCTGGCGCGGTTGCGCGCGTCGCACATCACGAACTATTCCATCTTTCTGCGCCGGTCGGAAAACCTGATGTTCAGCTACTGGGAATATCTCGGTGCGGATTTCGCGGCCGACAATGCGGCCATCGCCGCGGATCCGGTGACGCAGCGCTGGTGGGCGATCTGTGGTCCGATGCAGGTGCCGCTGGACACGCGCGACGAAGGCGAATGGTGGGCCCGGATGGAGGAGGTGTTCCACCTCTCGGGCTGATTGCGTTTCGGACAAGGCGATTGAACAAGAGAAACGCGTTGAGGCTGCGCAAGTGATGGTGGTTCGTCGTGCGCGTGGCATCCTGGACACGCGCCTACCCTGCATCGGGTCTCGTCGCACCGCATACGGTAGGAAACGACATAATTTCGCTTGGCAGCACCCTGAACCGCCGATCGTCACATTGCGCCGGTCTCCCGTTGGAGCACAGCCCCCTTGGACTCGATTGCAAAGAACCGAAACGCAGAACGAAGGACCGACGATGACCGCCATGAAAGCGTTGCTCTGTGTGGAGCCCGGCAAGGTCGAGATCACGGAGCGCCCTCGGCCCGACAGCAAACCCGGCCATGTCCGCGTCCGGATCGGCCATGTTGGCATTTGCGGCACCGACTATCACATCTATGGCGGCCATCAGCCCTTTCTCGCTTATCCGCGGATCATGGGACATGAACTGTCGGGCCGGGCGATGGAGGCGTCCCCGGACGGCCGGATCGCCGAGGGCGATCTTCTTGTCGTCAACCCGTACCTGACCTGCGGCACCTGCCGCGCCTGCATCAACGGCAAGCCCAACTGCTGCGAGAACATCGCCGTGCTGGGCGTGCACATCGATGGAGGCATGTGCGAGGAGATCGTGGTGCCGGAAGAAAACCTCTATCCTGCGGAAGGCCTTTCCGAGAAGGCGGCCGCGATGGTTGAGTTTCTGGCCATCGGCGCACATGGCGTGGCCCGCGCCCGGATCCGGTCCGGGTCGGCCGTGCTGGTGGTAGGTGCAGGACCGATCGGCCTAGGGGCGGCGCTGTTCGCCACGATCGATGGGGCAAGGGTCACCTTGCGCGACACGTCTCCAGACCGCCTCGCACTGGCGGTCAAGGTGATCCCCGACGCTGCGTTGGAACTGGTCGGGCAAGAGGCGCCAGGCGCCTATGACACCGTGTTCGATGCCACCGGCAACATCCACGCGATGAACGCGGGTCTGAACTGGGTGGGTCATGGCGGAACCTACGTCCTGCTGTCGGTGGTGAAGGACGATCTGAGTTTCGCCGATCCGGAATTCCACAAGCGTGAAACCACGCTGCTCGCCAGCCGCAATGCGCTCCGCGCCGACTTCGAGCATGTGATTGCCTGCATCAAGGCCGGGAAGGTGCCTGTCGACGCGCTGGCCACCCACGAGACGAGCTTTGAAGAGGTCGTGACCAACCTGCCTCGTTGGGCACAGGATCGCGACACCCTCGTCAAGGCAATCATCCGTGTCTGACCTGTCCGATGTTTTCCGGTTCGGCACCAGTTGCTCCCTGCAGGCCCATGCCAACCTTTTGTTCTTCGAGGCGAAGGTGCCAGTCCCGGTGACCGTGGTGCAACTCCTGGACAATCCTTCGCGCGGGACCGGGCTCGCGACGCTCGCCGGGCCGGGAGGCTATCCAGCGCGTATCCGCTGTGCAGAGCGGCAGTACGCTGCACGGGGAATGGCAGTCGCCTCCGTCATGCTCGCACTTTCCACCACGACAAATTTGGAGGGACTGTCTGGCATTGTGACAGAGGAAGCGGTCGCCATCCTGTCGAATACGGGCGGCAAGGGTACATGTTGTAACCCGCCGACGTAGGGGTGGAACCGGCACAGGCGACAAACCATCCTCGCGAACCCACGCATCTGCTCCCCGTCCGTTTCCGCACGGGGCGGTCGCCGCTTTCGATCTTCCCAATGGAACTGGTGCCAGAAACCACCGGGCGTTGAAAAGACGTTTGCTGGAAATGCCGGGGGCTCCCAACTGCGTTTCTTTTGCTGACCGAGGAGTTTGCGTCTGGGTCAAGTCCCCCATGGACGGTATCGTATCCAGTCGAACAGGGTCTGTGGGGCTGTAGCCGAAGTCTAGGTGTTCTATCCCGGCATCTTCTGGATCGGGTTCAGGATGAATATGTCCGGCTCTTCTGTCCAGATCTTGCAGATGTATTCGTAGGGCGTGAGCCCTTTGAGGATCTTGAGCCTGCGCGCGAAGTTGTAGGCCGCCATGACGTCGGCGAGGTGGGCGCGGAGCTGGTCATGGCTGTCGTAGTGGAAGCGCTTGACGGCGGCCTCC
>NZ_JBNJLK010000012.1:0-64640 GCF_051195255.1 Falsirhodobacter sp. 1013
GCGGCGCTGGCGCTGGCTCGGAGAGACAGGGGCGGCGTCATTTGGCGCGAAGGGAGAGGGCGCGAGTCCGGTTCGGGGCGGAGGCCGGTTCTGCCGGCCGTAGTCTAGAGCGCGGTCACTCGGGCAGGGAGGTCCAGGGCGACAGCCCCAGACCGGAAAGCACGAGGGATGCGCCATTAAAGCAGGGTTGAGTCGCAACGGTCGGTAATTATAGAACCGCGCCGAAATCAACCTGCCTTGACCCAACGGGATTTAACCTATGGACGCGACATCTTACAATCTGACCATGGTTGTCTTGGCGCTTGTCGCGCTTCTAGGCATAGCTTTCCTGACGCGAAAGACCCCTGTATTCGCACCTCCCTTTCAGCGCGCGGCTTTGATGAACAAGACCGAAGAACGGTTGTTCAAGATGCTGCGGGGGGAACTGCCCTCGGGCTGGACCCTCATGTGCCAAGTCTCGTATGGATCATTTCTGAAGAACCGCGACTATCGCCGTTATATGTCTGTGAACTCCAAGCGGGCCGATTTCGTGGTCCTCGATCCGAGTTTGGCGGTGGCGGCGGTGGTGGAATATCAAGGCGGGGGCCATTACGGAAACACCCGTCAAAGTCGCATCCGTGCGGAAGAAAGCGACAAGATCAAGAGACGCGCCTGTTCACAAGCTGCGATACCGTTCTTCGAGCTACCGGCGAAGTTCGAGCGCGAACACGTCATATCGTTGGTGAAAGCCGTCGATGGGTCCGACACTGAGCCAAAAACAGAGTCTGGGCCGACGCTCGGCGGGGCAAGGCGGTAGGACTCTCGTCCGATCCACTTCGACCCGACCATGACATGCCGCGCAGCGGCCCCGGCGCGGGCAGCGCCGGACCTGGCCCGCGTCGGACCCGTGGTTCGGCGTGGGTCGGGTCAACCCAAGGTGGCGGCCATTTCCTTTGCGAAGGCTTCAAGGGCCGCGACCGTAGCATCATATGCGCCCTTGGCCTTCGGGTAGTCGGCCTTCATCCCCCGATAGAACTCTAGCCACTTCGGGAAGTCCTCGATGGGATAGGTGCTTATCAGGAATTGACCCTGCATTGTGAAGGTGCGGGCGCGGGCATCATAGGTGACGATCATGCAAAGTGCTTTGGCGCGGTCATCGTGATCCGGCAAGACGAAAAAAGCCGCCCCCGAAGGGACGGCAGGTCAATTCCTCACCACAAGGAATAGGGTCTGGTCCAAAGGACCGAATTGCTGGATCAGGTTAAGGCATTCTGCGGCAGAGTGAAACCCTCAAGCCAGCTTGGGCCATGCGTGTTGCGGAGCCGGTGCAGGAGCGCGGGCGCGGTGGCGCATTGCCACTCGATGACAAGGTAATGCTTCCAATCCGCACCATATCGGGCGGCGTAAGCATGAAGCGCGGCAATCTGCTCAGCAGAAATATCGGCCAAGGTGTCGTCGTGATCGGCAAGGCGCAGGCGTGTCGTGCCGCATCCGTTCAGCATGGCAGAGGTCGCCTTGTCCTGTGCCTCCCTGAACGTCAGGGGGTTGGTATGCAGATCAGTCCAAGCGGTGCCTTTCCAGTAGGTCGCGATATAAAGCTGCATCTGTTTCGTCCCGAAAAGTAGGGGTGAGGGGCGGGCTGTCCGCCCCTCGGTGGTGTCAGGCGCAATCCGGCACCCATTCCGCAATCTTGGCGGCTTGGGCATCGGTCACGGGCCATTCGCTGCCCTTCGGATCGGCAAAGATCGCCTCCATTGCCTCGGCCTTCGCGCCCTTCTTCAAGCTGCGGAAGGATTTGAAAGCGGGGCTTTCGTCGTCTTGTTCCAGAAGGTCTTTGAACAGATCGTCCAGTGTGCCGCCCGAGACGCGCCCGAAGAAATTGGCGGCGGTCGGGGTCCAGACGGCGCGGATCGACGCGCCCGCCTCGTCCTCAAGACGCTCGAACAGGGGCGTGGCGTCGTATCCGCCGCAATCGTAGTTCAGGGTGCGGGCAACGGCTTCGGTCAGGGCGGCGTTGCGGTGCTTCTGGCCCTTGGCCCGAAACTCGGCAAAGGCTCCGCCAAGGTTGATGTTGCGCGTGGTCGCCCGCTGGTTCAGGCGTGGGTCAAGTTCCAGCCCTTCCTCCTGCGTCGGGACGATGCTCGGCGTTCCGGTGCGAACGTCCAAAATATTGTGATATAGGCCCGCCTCAGGCGACAGCGCGAAGGCCAGAAGGTCAAGGACAAGGTTCGGTTTGGACAAAAGCGCGGTTTGCGCGGCATTCAGGCGGACGGCCTTCATGTCCTGCACCAGCTTCGCGCTGTAGGGGCCTTTCTCGGCAGGGGCGGCTTCGGCACTTGATGCGTGATCTGGGGCAATGATCCCTGCCTCTGCGGCAGCGGCGGCATCGTCGCGGCGGAGAAAGCCCAGTTTCGTGCAAGCCTCGCCACGGCTGTCCACGTAGACCCATGCCCCGCCCTGCGCCTTCTGCTCGGCGGTGAAGTAGGGCGCTTGCTTGGCATTCAGTTCCTCCATGCGGGTTTTGCCCGCGTCGTCCAGAACGTCGCTGTTTGCCAGTTCCGCCAGTTCGTCCCATTCTTCGGACTCGGCCTCTGTCAGCGGCTCCGACATGGGCGAAAGGCAGATCAGCTTGTCCGTGACGGCATAGGACAACCAAGACTCGTTGGCCTCGACCTCGACCCATTTCCACCCTGCGGCGGTCAGGTCTGCGGCTTCGGCCTGCAACTTCTCGTCAAACAGTCGAATGAGCAAAGCCGGATCGGTCAAAAACACTTTGTCGGAAAACAGGTCACGGGTCAGGCTCCCCCCTGCGGCCTCGTAGGCGTCCAGCCCGACGAACAGGGCGCGGCGGTCGGTATCCTGAAGGCTGTCAGGGTTCAGAAGGTTTTTGATCTGGTGTTCCGTGTAGTAGGAACGGCCTTTGGCCTGTTCCAGCACGGTCAAGGTCAGTGCCTCGTCATTCGACACGGTGAAGGCCGTCGCAAATGCGAGGCTGATTTCCTTTGCGGCCAGCGCGTCCAGCACGGGGGCGGGCAGGTCGGCCAGTTTCAGGCGGCGGTAAACGTGGGCCTCCGTCACGCCGAAGGCTTTGGCGATGCTGTGCGCCAAGGCTCCGGCATCCCGCATCCGGCCATAGGCGCGGATTTCATCGGCAGGTGCGAGGGCTTCGCGGGCGGTGTTCTCGGCATTGGCCCATGCTTGTGCGGTCATGGCGTTCGGGGCCAGACGGACAGGCACCATCGCCAGCGACGGGTTCTGCTCGGCGGCAATCCCAAGGGCGCGGAACCTGCGGCCTCCTGCGACGATAGCAACGCGGCCCGCGTCGTCGCGAAGGCCAGCAAGGTTCTGCACCAGTCCACAGGTCAGGATGCTTTGGGCCAGCAGCGCAATCCCCTCGGGGTCGGCTTCTTGGCGCGGGTTCAGGTCGGACAGGTAGAGGTCAGCCAGCGGCACATACTCGATGACGGCGGCGGCGGTGTCGGTGTTGGGCTTCATGTTCATGGTTTTTCTCTCGTGGTGACTTGATCGGCGTTGCGATCTTGGGTTAGGGTTCGCGTGTGCCGCCCCCGAAAAGGGACGACACGGGCAGGGTCAGATGACCCCGTGTTGGTTCAGGAAGCGGCGTCCGATTCCAAAGCAGTCGCCCTTCCTGACAAGCTCTCTCGCTTCCGCGATGCGCTGTGTCAGAACTTCCATTGCCATTCTCTCACCCCCTTTCAGGTTGTCGGTTGCGTGACCTTCCGGCTTGGTGCGCCCCCTTCTAAAATTGGGGCTGGCCGTGAAGGTGAGACGCGGTTCGCCGCGCCTCTCCTTCGCGGACTGCCTCCCGGCGAGGGCCGGAGGGGGACCCGGCAATTTGCAAATCCAACGGAGCGGCGGAGGGCCCCCGTCTGCACGGAGCCGAGGCACGAGGTGGAGGAAGATGGGGAGGGGCCGAGGCGCAGTGCCGCATTTGCGGGTTGACGGGGGAACCAGCGGTTCCCTGAACGGACGCGCCAGCGGCCCACGGGGGCAGGGGCGTTCGGCTCCGCCGAATCCCCCTGCATAAATCGAGCCGCGCCCTTTGCGCGGATCACCTTTGATCTTTATGGCCCGCAGCTATCCAAGCACGGCACCTGTGCATCAGGTCGCACGAGCTGGACGCGCATCATGGCGCGAAGGACAGCGAGAAAGATCCTGTGGGAAGGTGCGGGCCGCGCAAGCGATCGTCACCCGAAAGGGCCGAAACGGGCCGCGCCCTAGACCATTCGCGCGGCATCGGCGCTGGCTCGGAGAGACAGGGCCGGTGCCACTCGGCGCGAAGGGAGAGGGGGCGAGTCCGGTTCGGGGCGGAGGCCGGTCCTGCCGGCCGGAGCCTAGAGCGCGCTCACGCGGGCAGGGAGGTCTAGGGCGACAGCCCTAGACCGGACGGCACGAGGGATGCGCCATGAAAGTAGACAGGTGCTAGGTAAAATGAGCCCAAAGCTATCACTCGTGCGAGCTCAGATCACGCATTGCGACTTGCCGAAAGCTGACCTTCGTCTTCACGTGCCAGCCATCGATAGCAGCGCCTCATGATGGTGCGACCTGACGTTCGACCGAACGCCCTAGGCAGGCACGTCATCGACATGGGCGGGATCAACTGGCACGATCCCGTTCTGCCGGTGCCGGAACTCTGACAGCGCAGCATAAACCTGCAGGCGCGCCCGCATGATGGATCCCAGCGGCTGATGGGCGGCGAGGCTATGGGCCGGGCGGAATGTCATCCGCTCGTCGAAGAAGTCCTGTCGTGCTGCACTATAAGCGTCTTGCTTCGGCATGCGCAGGATGGCCACAGTCCGGTAGGGGCTGATGTCTTCCGGCCACGCCACCGAGGCATCCTCGATGGGCTGCGCATCAGGATCGACCCAGAGTTGCGCCCGCAGTTCGAAGACCACGTCGTGATCGTGGAAGAATTCGACCGCAGCGTGTCGGAAGCCGTCCTCGTCCTCGTGCGGCTTCAGTCGCCAGTCGGTCAGCGCCAGTTGCGCCTCGGCCACGGGGAATGCGCCAAGTTTTGCAACATGGGCACCGAAACGCAGTGGGGCCTGGCTGTAATAGGGCTCGGCCAGCGGATGGGAGAAAGGATGGCCGAAGAAGTCCGCCTTCGCGTTTTCGGTCCCGAAGGCGTGGAGCACGCGGTTGAAGTTTCGCGCGACGGAGGCGATGGCGCTCTTTGCCGTCTCGGGCAGGCCTGTGGATTTCCCGATCACGGTCCCGTCTCGCAGGAAGCCCTTGGCGGTCCCCGATGGAAAAGTTGTTCCGCTGGCAAGCACGAAATCCTGCGTGTCAGTTCGGTGTCCCGCCAGCTTTTCGCCCGGCACGTCGAAGACTTTAATCGACATGCCGCGATGGGTCGAGACACGGTCGCCGAGATACTCTCCCGGACCCTGCGCGAAACGGACGGCGATCGGGTGGACGCCAGATATTGCGAAAAGACCTTGAGCAAGTTCGGGGGGAAGACCGGGCGGGATCTCCAGTGTGCCAGTCACCAACGCGGTGGACTTGGCATGACTGGCACGCACGGTATGGCCCTCGCGCTCCTCCACGGTTTCGCTTTGTGAGGTCATTCCGCTGATGATGCCATCGATGGTGGCCTGCTCGTCGGGATCGGGCGTCTCGACACCGGGATGGTAGGAAAGGGGTGCCTTGGTCAATCCTGGGTCCTCCTGTGCCGGCGGACCGGACGGTCCGCCTTCATCCGGGTGCAACAGGGCGGAGGCTTTTGAAGTTCCGGACAGGTCAGACGGCGTTTGCTTGTTCTGTCATCCGGAAGGTGAAGCGCGTCTCCTGATCGGTCGAGGAAACGAGGAGCTGGCCACCATGTGCCCTGGCGATCTCGGACGCGATGTGCAGCCCAAGGCCCAACCCCTTTCGGTAGCCTTCCGCTCCGCCACGCACGAAGGGGTCGAACAGTTTTTCCATGGCGGTGGGCGGTATCGTATTACCTTTGTTGCTAACCCAGATCTCCAGGTGCCCATCTTCTCTCGTCTGCGCGCTGACAAGCACCGGATGCGCGGGATCACCGTGGATCAAAGCGTTTCCGACCAGGTTCGACACCATCTGACCGATGCGTTCCCCATCGTATGTGACGGCATGCAGGATCGAGAAGTTCGTCTGCACATCGCGGTCCGGCTCGCCAGAACGCAGTTCGTCTACGACCTGACGGATCAGCACTTCCAGCGGTTCGTTCGAGATGTTGAGTTCAATGCCGCCGCCCAGCCTGTTGCGTGCGAAGTCGAGCACGTTGTCGATCAGGCGCGACATCCGCTGGACGCTGCCCTGCATCAGGCGGATGACTTCCTTGCCCGGTTCGCTAAGGTCCTCGCGGGACAGCATCCGCGTAGCAGCCGACATCGAGGCCACCGGGTTGCGCAGATCGTGGCCCAGCACGGCCACAAACTGTTCCCGAAGTTCGCCTTGGCGCTGTTCGAGCGAAAGGCGGGCTTCTGCTTCTGCGCGGGCACTGATCAGCTCACGCTCGTAATTCCGACGCGCCTTGGCACGCAGGAAGACAAGCCGCGTCAAGCGGTGCTGCCCATCGTCTGTGTTGTCCGCGCTGAGCAGGACGGGAACCTTGCTGCCGTCCTGCGCCCTCAGGTCAAGGCTCACCTCCTCGATTTGCCCGCGGAGTCGAAGAACCGGCAAGAGGCTCGTCTCGAACACGATGCGGGCGCCCACGCTGAATATTCCCGTCGCAGGTTTGCCTTGGAGGCCGTGATCGGACGCTCCGAGCCAACTTTTCAGCGTGGCGTTCGCGGTGACGATGCGTCCGGTTTCATCCATCACGAGGAACCCGCAGGGTGCTGTATCGAGCAACTCCTGGAGTTGCGTCGTCTCCACATCGCTCGCCATCACACGAACCTCCGGATGGCTTCGACCACCTGGTCGGGCGCGCTCAGGTTCGGACAGTGGCCGGTCGCGTCCAGCAGCACCAACTGGCTGCCTGCCACGTGGTCCCGGACATATGCCCCCACGTGTTCGCCGGCTATGATATCGTCACGGCACTGCAGGATCAGGGTGCGGGCGGAAAGTTTCGGCAGGTCGGCGCGGTTGTCTGCGGTGAAGGTCGCACGGGCGAAGTCGGCGGCGATGCGGGGATCGACGCGGCAGAAGCTTGCGGTCAGTTCCTCACCAAGCTCTGGCCGGTCCGGGTTGCCCATGATGGCTGGTGCCATCGAGGCAGACCAGGCCAACGGGTTCTCGGCCAAAGCCGCCAGCAGATCCTCGATGTCATCGGCAGTGAAGCCGCCGATGTAGTCGCCATCGTCGATATATCGCGGCGACGGACACACCATGACCAGCGTGCCGAACAGGTCCGGCCGGCGGATGGCGGCAAGAACACCGATCATCGCGCTGACGGAATGGCAGACAAGGATGCCGCCCCGGATGCCCAATTCGTCGCCGATCTCGCAGATGTCTTCGGCATATCCATCAAGGGCCGCATATTTTTCGCCGTCATATGCGGCGATATCCGACCCGCCGGCGCCGACATGATCGAAGGTCACAACCTTGAAGTCGTCATGAAACTGCGGGGCCACATACCGCCACATGGCCTGATCGCAGCCGAAGCCGTGGGCGAACAGCATCGTCCGGTCGCCTGCGCCGGACATCTTCACGTTATTACGGATAATCGACGACACACGAAGTCCTGAGGTTCAAGATACTGTTCAGCCTTATGCTTCAGAAAAGGCTACGACATGCAGACCCTGTGGTCCACTGCATCCCATGAGACCATGTTGCAGATACAGTCTCTTGTAAAATGCTCGAAGTCTTGCGCGAACATATGCGCTGACTTCGGCGTTCAGGAAACTAGAACCACAATCAATCAATAGAACGGGCCGGCTGAGCCGTCACGGAACCTGAAGCGAGCCACATGACCGTGCCAGCCATCCTTGTTGTCGAAGACCAGCTTTTGTTGCGCATGGATGCCATGTTCATGATTGAGGATGCGGGGTTTTTAGCCGTGGGAGCCCGCGATACCGCAGATGCGCTTCGCATCCTGGAAGACCGCACCGATATCCGGGTCATCTTTACCGACATCGACATGGGTGATGGTCCGGATGGTCTGTGGCTCGCGGCCTGCGTGCGCGATCGCTGGCCGCCGATCCACATCATCGTGACGTCGGGGCATCGGCGCGTTACGGCAGACATGATGCCGGACGGCGCATTGTTTCTCGATAAACCCTATACGGAAGAGCAGGTCTTGACCCACGTTCGGCGTCTGGCAGCCTGAAGCTCCCTTTTTTGGATTGCACGGGCAACCGTGTCGAGCATCAGCCGCCTCTCACAATTCAGCCGACCGACCATACCTGGCGCTACTCGCCATGCAGGCCCGTTTCGTTGTATCATGTATGGAATGAAGCAGCATTCCCCTTGGACGGTCGCGGTCGGAGCCTCCGGTGGAGAAGGGCTTCAGGACCTTCGCGATCTTCTGCGCGAATGGTCTGATCTCGATGCCGTGGTGATGATCGTCCTGCATCGGCCATGGACCGCCATCAGCCATTTGCGGGAGGTTCTGCAGAGGTCCAGCCGCATGCCTGTGCTCATTGCCGATGAAGATGAGCGGCTTCAACCCGGACATGTCTATATCGGCGAGCCTGCGAACCACCTCACCTTGATCGCTCGCACCATGGGGACGTTGACGCCCGATCCTGTCCGGATGCACGGCAATCGCACTGTCGACCTGCTCTTCAACTCCCTCGCAGAGTTCGGGGGCTCGCGTATCATAGGCATCGTCTTGGCTGGATCGCTGGATGATGGTTCACGCGGTCTTGCCACCATCAAGACGGCAGGAGGTTGCACGATGGTCGTGACCCCGCGCTGGCCTCTGCCAAACATGCCCGCAAACGCCATTGCCTATGACGGCCCCGTCGACGTTATCGGTGATATCAAGGTGATCGCGCGGGCCGTCGAAGAGGCCGTATCTGAACAGCAACGCCTGATCGTATGAAGCGCATGACCAAAGCGCGAAAATACTGTCGGTAGAGCGCGGCGAATGGCTGCTTTTAATCTTGCTTGAGCAAGCAGCCTAAATAGGCCCATCCCGATTGAGTATCTGAAATGCTCAGGGAGCAGACTCATGCGCTTCGAATGAAAACCCCGGCTGTGGTCATTGCCCTGACCAACTCGGCATCACCCTGTCCCTCTTCATAAGCAATGCGGGCTCGGGCTGCTGCCAGATAGTCGAGGTCTGACGGGTCACAATGCTCGATCAGGGCCTTGCCCATGCCGTCTGTGTCCGTGACGGTTCGATATTGGCTGCCCGTCTCCTGATAGGTGACGGGCCGGATCGTGCGGGATCTGCCTCCTCGGCCCGTCATCGGCTCATTCCTTGTCCAGCTTGCGTTCGACCTTATCGCGGCTGTTGCCTTCGGACTTCACGGCATCACGCACTTCGTCCTTGGACACGTCCATCTTGTCGGCCTCATAGCGGACTTCGTAATCCTGCCCGCCCGCGACCTTCTGGCGGTCCTGGGCGCGGCCTCTGCTAGTTTGCTCTTTTGTCATGATTTCCTCCTTCATGCAGAAGAACAATGCGGATGCACGTTGCCTTGTTTCATCTTCGTCAGGTTTTACGCGGACGCACTAGGGCCGAGTCTACGGCTCATACTCCCAAGGATTAATGACATCCACGCCCATCGCTTTGAATGGAGAAGTGTCGCGTGTCGCGATACTTGCCGCTTTCTGAGACGCGACAATGGCCCCGATCTGACCATCAGCGTGACCAATCGTAATTCCGCGTTCGCGGGCGCTAGAGACACGCGAGGCGTAGAATTGCGCTGCCGTTACGTCATAGGGCAGCACTCTATATGCAAAATCATCTGCAAGCATGGCCTCCACCGTTCCAACAAGCCTTGCCCTCCTGTCCCCAACGGGCAGGATAAATGCGCCGAACAGCAATTCTTCGGCTGTGATTGCGGTGACAAAAAGGTTGCTCGGATGTTGAGCATCGAGCCATGCCATCACGTTCGGATCCGGTTTGGGCTTTTGGATTTCGGACAGAACATTCGTGTCCAGAACGATCACGAGAAGTCCGCCGCTTCGCCCACTGTCTTGTCGCGCGTCACGCTTAACTCGTCACCAATGACCCCCATGCTCTGAAAGCGCGACCTTAGCTGCTGTCCAAAGCCACCCGTATGTTTGGCAACATAGGAGTTTACGAGGATTGCGCGGGCTTCCGCCTCAATGCTGCGGCTGTTGCTGGTCGCTTGCTCCCGCAGATGATTGTGAACTTCATCTGGCAGGTTGCGAATAGTCATGTTTCCCATAATCATGCTCCATGATGGCACCTTAACGATAATGCTATCACGGGTTAACGATGGCACAAACGTAAAAGTGCTATCATAGCTGAAGGACTGGCAATTCGCTCAAGCGGGTGGTGTAGCGCGGCGATCGATGATCCGCTTTCGTCGCCCATGACGTCTCAAATCCCTCACGGCCCAGAACAACGGTCTTTTTGCCGAAGCGGTCGTTGAGCGCGTCGAGCGCATCCATGACCTTCGCATCGCGTGGGCGCGCGGGCGGAAACAGAAGCGCAGGCTGATCCTGCTCGGGCAACAGATCGTCCAGGATGATACCTGCCTTGGTGTATCCGTGGCCGTTGCCGGAGGGGTCGCCTTTCCAGCCGCGTCTCGCGGCGGAAATGGCAGCCTCGACCAGCTCGAACGTGTTGTTCGACATGGGCGAGAGGCGCACGCTGCGCGAAGCAGAATGCTGCGGGCGTTCGGGCTTGTGCGGGTTGGTGTGGTAGAAAACGGTCATCGCGCCTGCGACAAGGCCATGCTGGCGCAACTTCTCGGCCGCGCGGGTGGCGTGGGCGGCTATGGCCTGGGCCAGCACGTCGAAGGTGGTCATGGGCAAACCTGCGGAGCGGGTGACGGCCATGCCCTTGCGCTGCGGCGGCACGTCCTCGAAGTCGATGCAGACGACGCCGCGCAGTTCGGCCACCAGACGTTCCAGCACCACGCCGCCGATCTTGCGGGCGAGGGGCAGGGGCAGGTCACGCAGCTCGGCAGCCATCGTGATCCCCTGTGTCATCAACTTGGCCTGGGTGGCACCGCCAACACCCCAGATTTCGCCCACGGGGATGCGGCGCATGACGTAATCGCGGACGGTATCATCCATGAGATTGCAGACGCTGCCGAAGATCGGGTTTTTCTTGGCGGCAAAGTTCGCCAGCTTGGCGAGGGTCTTGGTCGGCGCGATCCCGACGCAGGTGGGGATGCCGGTGTCCAGCCGAACGGTGGCCCGCATGTCCTTGGCATGGTCCACCATGCGATCGCCAAAGCCGGACAGGTCCACGAACGTCTCATCTATGGAATAGACTTCAAGGCGCGGGGAAAAGTCGTGCAGCACCTCCACGACACGGCGCGATAGATCCCCGTTTATGTGGAATGGACGTCAAGCGCTACAACGGAGAGGACCTTCTTAAGAGCCTATCCCCTCGGGGCATGCCGCGAGGGGATATTTATTACCCCTACCCTTCGCACGATTAGCGGCGCAACCACTCGTCGCGGATCTTGTCGATTGCAAGATCCTTCCACTTCTGCTGCCAGAGGTCCCAATAGGGAATATCATTCGAGGCTGGACCCACCGTACAGACCTCGATCTGGACTATCGACGGCAGGGCGATCGATTCTCCAACCAGCAGCGCCTCACCCTGCTTAAAAGCCGGCATCTTGTCGATGAGCGTTCCCAGTGAATCCGGCAGCAACTTGCGGACGTAGCTTTGGTCCACCGGATTGGTCAGCCGCATGGCGACAAAGTTATTGCACTGTGAAAAGATTGTCTCGGAGATTTCTGAGGGCCGCTGGCTCGCGAGGAGCAGGGTGACGCCATATTTGCGCCCCTCCTTAGCAATGCGCTCGATTGACATCTTTGACGCCCGGAACTTCGACAGTTCGCTGTTCGGCACATATTTGTGTGCTTCCTCGTAAACGAGAAGAATGGGCGCATCGTTGTTGATGCTTTCCTGTGGGTCGGCGGCGCAGCGCAGGCGTTTGTAAAAATAGCCATGCTCGAAGATTAGTCGTGAAATCAGCGAAACCGTGATGCTCAAAACCTCAAACGGGACACCACTCAGATCGATGACGGTGACATTGTGCTGCTTGCCCGTGCTGTAGCCGAGAATGGATCGGAGCGTTTCCTCGAAAGAGATTGTCTTCGACTCCTCGCCAAGGAAGAAGTCGAGGCGCCGGTCGCTGATCTTGCTCTCGAGACGATTCACAAAGTTGGTCAACCGCCCATAGAGGCTGCCTTGCGTAAACTTTGGTTGTCCGGCCTTCGTCTTGTGGCTAGGGGCATACACCTCGCCACTGTCGACCATCTCGGTGTTGAGATAGTTGGCATGAGCCAAAACGTCGCGAATGTCGAACGGGAGCGGCGTGTCCAAATGGATCCGAGACTTGTCGTCGCCATTTCCCATGAAGTGCTTCTTACGGCTTTGGATGACGGCATCTTTGAACACGTTGCGCTGATTGTGATCGTTCGCCTCAGTGTCGAGAAAGAACTCTTCCAATTCCTCGCCGCTCAGCATCCAGTAGGGGAGAACCAAGCTGGCGCTGTCGATGAAATTAGCTTCCGGAAAGGCCGCGTGATACTCCGAATGGATGTCGAAAATGATCACGTGTGAGTTGTTGAGCGTATAGTCGCCCTTAGCCCCAACCGCCTTCTGAATGATCTTTGCGACAGTGTGGGACTTACCGGAGCCTGTGGAACCGACCACCGCAATATGCTTATTGAAGAATTTGTTCCCATCGACGGGAACCTCGACTTCTTTGTTCGTTGCAAGCTTCGAGAAGCAGAAACGATCCTTCACGGGCAACGAGCTGCCATAGATCAGGCGGATATCGTCGATCGTCGCCGGTTGGACCGTCTTCGGCGGGATCGCGAGGGCGTCTCCGCCGCGCTCAAACTTCTTATCGCGTAAAACGCCGAGCGGGAAAGCCTCGATCACATAGTCCTGCCTCCCGTCGTCGCGCGCCTGAATCTGGAAGTTCTCAATGATGGCGACCAGTACCGCATTCTCATTGTCGGCGATCTTCAAATAGGAGCCAACGCGGAGAGACTCCTCAGCAATCCTGAAATTTTCGAGGTCATCGACGACGATCTTAACCTTGTTAGGAAAAACCGCGACGACTTCTGCTTTAACATCACTCATATTTATCCCCTAAATGATTTCATCGACATCTTCGTATCTGGGAATCTGGAACCGTGCGTGGCTTATTGCACCATCACCAAAGTCTTCAACCGGCTCACTGCAATAGAACTCGTAGATCTCACGCGAGCGCTGGAACGACAGAAAGGTCTGACGCGCCTCCTCCAGACTGCAGAATAGTCTCAGGGCCGGACCGGCGTCGGCGGACACCGGCCGGGAGATAGACTTGGCGTCGAACTGGGCACCCTTGAAATCGTAGCCGTCGACGAAGCGAAAGTCTTCGTTGTGCAACTCCTGCTTGAGGCCGGCAAGTTCGCTATCGTCAATGCCGACGAGCAGAACGTATGGCGAAAAGGGCTTTGCGTCGCGCTTAGACAGCTTGGAATATTTCCGGGAGATCGTCTTTAGAAGCGTTTTGACCGTGTTCCGACTGTAGCTATCGCCAGCCGGATGGATGATGAAAAGCCGTTCGGCCGGAGATACATTCAAGCCCGCTGCGAAAAACTCATTGCGAAGCCCGCGATAATAGTTGGCCTTACCGCGCCTGGCGATGAACCACTCATCAAAGAGATTTGAAGATTTATCTATCCGCTTGATGAAGGCTGTCTTCGTTGTGACGCGCAGAGCCTCATTCGGTTCGATCGCCAATTCCCTGATTACTCGCAGGGCGCTATTATAATAGAAAAATTCTGCTGAAAACGGTGAGCAGCCGAACTGCTTGACAAGACTATGGATTATCGCCCGGAACTGATCCTCGAATTTCGCCGCATTCACGTCGATCGACAGAAGTTTCAAGAAGCCCTCAAGCTCCGCGTCACTAACGCCAAGTTCCTCATGCTTTTTTACCGTTCCTTCTTTTGATGCGGTTGTGAGAAAATTGGTTTTTAGGAAGCCGATATCAAACGGGAGAACTAGCTTATCCTGCCCGGACGCGAAATAGCCGCTGAGCTGGTACTGGATCGCTGGCCGGCCGGCCGTGAGGCCCTCTTTATAATGCGAAAGCATGAACATGATGGCGGGCTTGATAACTGAATGATTATATTCTGACTTCTCATAATATTTGCACTGAACGGCAGTCGTTTTGGTAGCGGTGTGGACGTCGATATCTTCGATGCATTCTATCGCCACCGAGTCATTCGGACCGGATAGCCCCAGGATGCTGAGGATCGAGCGATCGAATTGATAGAAATAGCCAGCAATTGTTGAAACTGCGCTCCGATCGGCCACCATTACCCCCTGCGGTGATCTGCCACGCGGGCATCGCGTCCGCATTCGTTTGTCATTGAAATCCCCATTTTTGAAGCTCTCCAGGTTCTCGCTGATCGCGTCTCGGCAATTGATGACTTCAAGCTCACAATGTGATCCGATTTCCAACGACATGTCTGAAGGCGCGATCACGGCAGGTGAGAAGGACAACCTGCATGCGGGTTGCGGCCTCCGACAGAATCTCGATCATCGTATCGAGACGAGCATCGTCGGAATATACCAGCGGATCGTCCAGGATCAGCGACACGGGCTTCCCCTGCTCTAACAGCATATCGGCGAATGCAATCCGCGTGAGTACGGCAAGTTGCTCCTGCGTGCCGCGCGACAGGCTCCCACAGCTTTCGTTCATGCCCGCACGGATGACGCTTTCGAGACCGAGATCTTCCGAAAAAGTGAGCTCGCATCCAGGCAGGAGGCGTTCGATATGACGCTTCGCCCGCACTGCCACCGGACCGACAAATTTGGCCGCCGTCTCGTTACGGGCGGCGTCGAGGGTGCTTCGCAGGACCTTCAGCGTCTCTGCGTCATCAGTGATGCGCTGAAGAGCAAGACGAGCCGCTTGGACTTCTTCACAGGCGGCAGCTGTTCGATCGGCGAGGCCAAGGCCGCCCTCACTCTCGATTGTCCCTTCAAGCCGTGCGATATCGGTCTCCAGCCGCGTTCGGGTTTCCCCGGCGGTGCGCACCCTCGCATCGACCAACTCGATCTTGCGCGTGATCGCCGCGACGTCGTGCGCAGAGGCATCACGGAGCGCCTCTTCAACCTTAACCGAAGCCTCGGCGGCTTGCTCGCGCGCCTTGGCCAGATCTTCGGTAAGCGTCGTCCATTCAGGACGCCGCTCGATCGCCTCGAGCGCGCTGACGGCGTTGGCAACATCGCTCGTGGCCCTTGCTTCCGCAGTCGCAAGCGGCGCTTCCTCCTGCTCGGCACGACGCAGGGCTTCGATGGCGCTGTCCTGAGCCCCTTCGGCACGGGCTGCGGCACTATCGGCCCTCTCCATTGCGTCGGTGAGCGCCGCGATGTCAGGAAGTTCCCCCTCTACGTGGGCCTCATCCATACCGAACTCGGTGGCGAATAGCTTGAGCGCAGCGGATCCAGCAGCAAGCTGAAGGGCATCATCGGCCGGCGTGGCCGCTTCAATACGAGCCTCCAGGGCTCGCAAATCCGCTGCGGCATCCCTGGCGATCTCGTTGCGGACCCTCGCGGCAGCAAGATCGACGACACCGAGATCGTCGAGTGCCTCTTTCCGCTTACGAAGCGCAGACGCCAAGACCTCCGCGGCGCTGGCGGCAGACTCCGGCGGCGTAATCTGAAGCTCGGCGGCACCGATGCGGATGTGCACTTCGCGATCAACGGTGTGCACGCCGAGTACCATTGGCTCGCCATCAATCGTGATTCCGTCCGCTGAGCCAGACAGCGCAATTCGGGTCGCGCCGGCGCTCACCACCGCTTGCGCTTCAGTGACGGCGCGATCATGCGCTTCAAGCGACGTCAAGACCTTCGGGGCGAGCGCCATGTCGGAGAGCGCCTGTGCGGTTCTGTGTTGTTCCTCGAGCTTCAGGAGGTCAGCATGCCGCCGGCGCGCGGCCTGAATTGCAGCATTCCGACGGCTGTGTCGGATCCATTCTTCGCCTTTAGCTAAGGCAGTTCGCGCAGCTTGGCGGTCCGTGCGCGCGAAATCGAGCGCGGTGCGCGCATCCACAACCTTCTGCTTCGCCGCCGACAATGTGTCGCTAGTCGCGAGACGCTGTTCGCCTGCCTGCGCCAACGCGTCGTTTGCCTTCGTCCAAGCCTGCGTCGCATCGTCGTGGCGCTGCCGAAGGTCCTCAAGCGCCTTCATCTTGCCGTTGACCGCTTCCTGCTCGGCACGACGGGTGGTGAGGATCTGGGCCGCCGTTCGTGCGATATCGAGCGAAGCGACTAGGCCGCTACGCGTCTGCGCGTCTGTGTTGTCCGCCATCTCGCGCTGAATGATCTTCAGGCGGGTGCGAGCCGCCTCGACTTCCGAGAAGCTGCGCTCCAGCGTAGCTAATCGATCCGCGGCTTCGCGCGCTGTGGTCTCGGCGGCGTCGAGCCGCTCATGCGCGTCGGTTTGCCGGCCACGCTTCTGGCCGGTCGGTGTCCAGTAGAGCGCATATTGAGCCTCGACCCGATCCCTGACGCGGCGATAGGCAGCGCCGCCCATAATCGACCCGACTTCCGCTTCGAGCGTAGAAGTAACGCTGTCGCGCACGATCTGGCCGGGCGCGGTCACAGACAAAGCCTCGGTCTGGGCGACCCAAAGCAAACCAAGGGCGCCGTATGTCGCGACATCGCCGCCCCGGCTTGTATCACGGACCGAACCGAGCAGCGCGTTCAAGCGCGCCTCGGCCTCTTCCCCTTGCGCACGGCCCTGAGGCCCCGAGACTTCGACCGAGGCGCTGCGCAGGAAATGCTTGGTCACCGACCAGGGCGCGCCATCAACATCAAATGCGACCTCAACCTTAGGACCGACAGCATCGCCATGGGGGGCGAAGGATTGGGCCAGCTGGTTGCGCGTATTAAAGCGAACGAAAAAGGCGGCACGCAAGGCTTCGAGAATCGTCGACTTGCCCGTCTCGTTCGGCTCGATCACGACATTGAGGCCGTCGGTGAGACCCTCGATCACAACGGGCGCGCGGAACTTCCGAAAATTCTCTAACGCGATGCGGCGAATGACGAGACTCATGCCCGCTCCTCCCGACTATATTCGACGAAGAGGCGCTCAAGGGCCCGCTTCGCGACCGCTGCATCTTCGCCGCCGCCTTCGATCTTGGTATTAAGCATCGCCGCCGCCGCCCCGAGCATGCCCTCGACGGCTAGGTTCGCAATGTCTTCGTCGCTAGGCCGCCCCACCAAATCATCCGCGTGCACGTCGAGATGCCGCAATTGATGGCCAATGTCGTTTTCAAGGCGACCCAGCATGCGAATCCGATCGCTGAGACTGGTGATACCAACCAGCGTCAGACGCAAAAGCGTTTTGGGCGCGTCGATCGCGCTGAGAAGCAACTCGCACTCGGCATCGAACGCTGCCTGATCACTGACCATCCAGTCCCGCAAAAGCCATTGGAAGCGGCCAGTGCGGATCGGCGTGACGGACGGCTCCGCACCCGTCGACAGCTCGACGACGAGGGCCTGTCCGGGATCGTCGCGCTGAAAGCGGTCGACTTCGGGCGTGCCAGCAAACCAGGTGCGATCATCGACCCGGAGTGCCCCATGCCAATCGCCGAGCGCCAGATAGTCGAGGTTCGATCGGCGTGCACGATCGGGAGCAATCTGGTTCTTCGTTTCGCCTTGCGAGCCAAAGTCGCGGATCGAACCGTGCGCAAGGCCGATACGCAGGGTCGCGCCCGGCGTCTCCATAGAATCGAAACGGGCGGTGGGATCTTCAAGGTTGTGGCGATGCTCAAGGGGCGCAGGTAGCAGCCAGATGCCGGGGTTGATCTCGACCGGCTCGGGCGTCGACAAGATGACGATATTCTCGCTCGCCCTTTGACGTACGCGATCCCATAACCCGCCATTTCGCGCGAAATCATGGTTGCCTGGAAGCAGCCACCAGCGACAGCTATGACGGCTCATCCGGGATATAGCTTGGACGATTGTCCGGTCCTCCGGCCCTTCGGTGTCGAAGATGTCGCCGGCAACGACGACGTGCTGTGCCCCGTGTTCGAGCGCTATCCGCCCAAGTGTGTCGATTGCCTCGAACCGCGCCTCACTAAGGCTGACCCGGACTTCGGGCTCGAAGCGCCCATACGGTTTGCCGAGTTGCCAGTCGGCAGAATGGATGAATTTCAAAATACCTCCCCCCGTCAGGCGTTCCAGATCCTCACTAGACGCGATAATTTCTCGGCCGTCGACAGCTCGTACTTAACCGCCAAGACAATGCTCGGCACCCTTAGATAAGCGAGCACCTCTCCGCTAATTTCCACCCCCGTTAGCCGAACTAATTAACGCGTCAGGCGTCCGGGCGGCCTGGCCAAGCAAGGGCCGCTTGCAGCACAAAGTGGGCTTCCTTTATCAGCGTCACATCACGCACCCACTGACCATCCGGCCCACCGCGGAATTTTTCGCCATGCAGGTAGCTATTGCGCACTCGGCAAACGCCTTGAACAATTAGCTCGTGCACGTTCGTTAAGGGCTGGGGTATTTCGGGTGCCCATACGAGGTCTTTCATCAGGCGACGCGGCGGCTCGCTGATCAGCGTCTTGGCGATGCCCTTGTCAACGACTGCGGCGAAGAATTCAGGCCCGAGATCGCGTGCGAACGCATCCCAGTCGGCCTCAGCAGTCTCCCTGTTTAGTCGAATCCGGTCGGACCGCTTCAAAGCGTATTCGGCGTCTCCGAACTGTCCCGCGAAAGCCCCTGCGACAGCGTGTGGATTATCCAACGAGGTTCTCCAACCCTGATCCGTCATCCGAATAAACGTTGCGTGCCGATACATGCTGTAACCGATTTTCTGAATGATCTCTTGGAGACGCGCAACCGTCCGTATGCCGGATCGCGAGCGCATACTCGGTTCCGGCGTGAGCAGACCTCCAAGTGTCGACCGCGGACCGGCCCGAAGTGGTCGGCACCGACGATCGGGAACGGCAACTATCGCCATTTTCTACGCTCAACTGGACATTCCCCCGTCGGCCAATCTTGCGCATTTCTGGCATGATCGTTGTCATTATTTAAGAGTGGCGGGTGCTGGATGAGGACCGGCCATTCTCAGCATGCCTCACGGAAGGTGGTTTTGTCCAAAACGAAATCAGCCTTCCGAACTTTTGATAGGTATCTGAGATCGGTTAGAACCATTGATCGATTGGGAAATTTCTGATGGGGTTCGGCCGTCCGGTGTCGCAACGCTGCTCAACTTCTTAATGAAACTGGCGACCTTCTCGGCATCGCCTTGTACGATAATACGCTCATCGGCGGTCAGAGGGACCTCTTCTAGGTATCGTCGGATTGAATCTTGGCTTTCCAACGCATGAGCACGGGCGCTGGCCTTGGGAAGATTAAAGTCGCACCCGGCACACGCCATCCTATGCGGGCAAGCGCTCCAAAAAGGGTTCGAGCAATAAGAGTCGCCCAGATCGTAGAAGGTGTAGGGCTCATTCGACTTGCGCGCGATGGCATCATGGTCGACGAGCACCGCCACCATATGTGCCATGTGATCGGCTTGAGCGAATGACGTCGCCAGACGAGTAGGCCTAATGCGGATGTAGTGCATCGTCGACCGGGGCGAGGTATGCCCGGACCACTCCATGAGCTCGATCAGCGACATGCCCTTGGGGACACTGGCAAGTGCGGTCACTGCCGATGCACGACCGCGATGACTGGTGATCGTCCCCATGCTGTCACTCGGCGGCAACCCTGCTTTAGCGCACAGGATAGGGATGATTGTCTGGTTCATTAGCGACATGCCCACTCGGCGGCCGCGGTACTGAAATAGAAAATCGACGCGCTCGCCGGTCCGTTCGTCAAGTAGCGGTGCTTGATGAGACGGCCGCTGCGCCGCCCAAGCATCGATCCGCTCTTTCACGACGACAGCTACGGGTTTCACAAAGGCACGGAAAGTCTTGCTCGCAGGGACATCGAGATAGCACAGCGTGCCCGCCGGCACGGTGCTGCCGTCTTCATTGACAATGTCTTCGGCCTGCGGCTTGGCGCAGCCTACCGCGAGCCGAAATACCTCGTTCTGCCGCAGGCCGCAGTGCGTCCAGACCACAGCGAGCGCCTGGATGAGGGCCAGAGGATACCAGCGCTCGGACAGAAGGTCGTCCTGCTCGAGGTTGAGGCTGGCCCAGATCAGCCGCAGCCACATTGCATCGTCAATCACTCGCGGCTTGACACCGCTATTAAAGACAACTGACTTGGGTGTCGCGAGATGATAGCGGGGGCTGAAACGCAGCGATGCCCACCCCCATAGCTCAATATCGATGAAGAAGCGCCTCATGGCGTGCAAGAAAGTGCGTTTCGAATTGGCTGCAATGGCCGCGCCGTGCGTTTTGGTTTTGCGTGACGGGGCGGACTCTAGCCGCCATTCGCCCACGGTCATGTGATCCACCGCAGAAAGAAACGCAGCGCATGTTGATGTGTCCCAGTCCGCAGGAGACTGGACCTGCGGGTATTCTCTTGCCAACCAAAGGCCGATGCGCAGGATCAAGCTGTAATTGGTTTCACGAGTCCTCGGCCGCAAGGTTGATGTCTCGCGCCAGCGGGCGCACCACTGCGCCCATTCTGGAGGCACGCCATCGGTGTTCTTATCTTTCCAGCCAACATAGTTACGCATTCGTAACGGAGTTTCGATGATGCCCATGGCAGCTAAGCCATTCGACACCTTGCCGACAGCACGCGCGACGCCATCATTGCGACCGTCCTGGCCCTTCTGCAACAAGTCGACCGTAAAGGTTTCGAGTCGAGGATCGCCGTTCTCGAGCATGAGGTGACCAAGTACACTTGTCAGGAAGAGCTCAAGATGACGTGCGCTATAGCCGAGCGAGCGCAGGGTGGTGGCTAGCCGCGCATGTTCATGCCAAAAAATATCGGACCCGTAGATCGCGCGGGCATAAATACCTGAATGGCAAGCTTTAGGGAGAGTTGATACATCCCGCAGGCTGCCCAAGTGATATGCGATCGCCGTCAGGTACGGGCGAGACCCGCATGTTCGATCCAGCAGTGTAAGCCACGCGTCTCTATCCCACTGCCAGTAGGGGATCCGGCGGCGAGCCACTGTTTTGATGACAGCTTTGATGCTGATCTCACGCTTTGGGGCAGAGACGTCGCCCATTCGAGCAATTGCTAGTAGTGGAACGACAAGGCGGGGCACCAAGCGTTCGAGGTCTTCAAGGCACGTTTTACTTCGACCGCGCAGAGCATCGAGTTCATCAGCCGTAAGCTCTCCGACCAAACCGAAGGGCGATGGGTCAAAGGCCACATATGAGTTTCCGGGCGAAGTGATCGCGGAATCAATCATGGAGAGAACCGAACAGCGAAGTGCTTACCCGCGCATCGATATGCGCAACCGATTGCGCCATGCGCCGCGCTAGGTCAGCTCCGGCAATATGGAGATAAACCATCGTCGTCTTGGGGTCCGCGTGGCCAGCGTAAGCGGAGAGTTCGTGGAGAGGCCAACCCGCCCTCGCGAGATGCGTGAGGCGCAGGTGCCGCAAGCTATGTGTGCTGAAATTCTCGACTTTGGCATCTGCAGCCCACCGCGCGATAATCTTGCTCCACGACCATATCGACAGAGGCGCGCCGCGATTGCGATCCGAATGTGAGCGAAACATTGGGCCGGCCGCTCCCTTGCTCTGCGCGAGTGAGTGCAAATGACTTATTAGAGTTGGCGCGACTTGCGGGCTGTAGGATACGATCCGTGCGCGTTTGCTTTTGGTCGTTTCAGCCCGCAACGACACCAGCCTGTGCGCAAAATCGAGATCGCTGACGCGCAGCGAAACGAGTTCCTCGCGCCGCAGCGCCCCGTAATATCCAAGGGCCAGCATGAGCCTGTTGCGCACCGTGTCGAGGGCGGCGGCCGAGAGAATGCGCTCCCAGTCCGGATCGGAGGGTACATAGGGAAGCTTTACCAAGCGGGGGACCAGCCCGCGGCTGAAGCCGGCGTGCTCAGGGATATGTCGCGTTGGCGAGATGTACCCTCGGGGCAGGGGGTTGGTTGAACGTAAACCATTATAAATCAGGTGATCATACCACAAGCGAATGGCGCTCAAGCGCTGGTGCAGCGAGGAATTGGCGATCCGTGCCGGTCCTTCGGACAAGAAGCGAATATAGACTGAGAGATCCGCAAGTGTCGCCGCCTCGGCGGCGACACTTGCGGCTTCGCAGTACGTCAGGAAATGACTGACCCCGCGGCCGTAGGCATCGAGCGTGGCACGGGCGCGGCCAAGGTTGCCAAGAAGCTCAAGCCAGTCGGCGAGCAGGGGATGCCGAGCGAGGGCGGGTTGCAATGATGGGGCGAACTGCATGGCATTCCTCCACCTGTAAATCATACCACAATCGCAGGCATTCCACCTAACTAACTAGAGTGTGTAGTTGGACGACAGGGCCTTGATGCCGTGCTGCCGCATGAAGTCGCGCATCTTGAACACGGGGGCGCCCATCTTCACGCCAAGAGCCTTCGCCTCGTCACTGCGGGCGACAGCACAACCGTCGTTGTTGGACAGGACGATTACGGGAATGCCGCGCAGCGACATGTCAAAAACACGTTCGCAAGAGACGTAGAAGTTATTGCAGTCGATGAGGGCGATCGGGTCTGCAGACGCGCGGATCATGGCCGCACCTACTCGATGGCGAGGCGGCGCACGACGCCCGCGACGACGCCCCAAATCTCGGTCGTTTCGGTGACGGCAATGCTCTCGTAGCCGTCACCTCGGGCACGCGGGTCCAGAAACCAATCGCCGTTGCGCTTGGCGAGCTTCTTGACAGTGATCTGTCCATCAACCACGGCGACGACAATGCGACCAGGGCGGCGACGGCCGGAGCGGTCCACGGCGATCAGGTCGCCGTCAAGGATGCCTTCGGCTTCCAGACTGTCGCCGGAGACGCGCCACCAAAACGTCGAACGCTCGTGTCGCACCACCCATTTGATCGGGTCCACGGTGTCCTCAAGATCGTCACCGGCTGGCGATGGAAACCCTGCAGGCACGCTGATCGAGGCGAGCGGCAGTTGCCGGTCGACGAGGATCACATTCAGCGAGGCGAGAGTTACAGTCATGAGGCGGGCGAACGAATGAGGAACATTCAGACCCTGATAGCCTGCTATCCCCCCTTGGCGTCAAGCTCCGATTTCGCAGCCGCCGATCACAATGACCATGTGGCAAACCGTCAGGCACCCGTTTACAGGACGGCTTGTTGCATGTTTTTGAGTGCAGGCAGGGTTAAGTCACGTCCCCGATCTTAGCGAACAGACATGTCGCTTTCGTCGTAACGCATCGTGGCTTCCGCCCCGAAATACTCAACCCAGCGGTTCATGACTTCACGGGTCTCCGCTTGGGCGCGGCCGATCTCGGATTGAAGGCAATTCATGTAGCCCTCCGACTCCTCGATGTAGGTCTGATACTGATTGCGCACGATCTCACGCAATTCAGGATCATCGGTCGGAGGTTCATAGGCGTAGGGCTGTTCGGGAGGAAAGCACCCTTGCGCGAGAGCGCAGGGTGCCGAAACAACAATGGCGATGATGGCGAGCCGGATCGTCACGGGCGGAAGGTCACACGGGTGCCGTAGCCATAGGAGTTGCTGGTCTGATACCGTTGAACGCCATTGGTGTATTCGGCCTCGGTGCCGGGTTCGACCGTGATCTGCACCCGCATGTTCTTGTATTCCGGGGTGGAAACGCCTGTGTAGTAATACTTTTCGTCGCTGTTGGTGCCATAGCCCAAGCGGCGGCGTTCGTCATAGCAGAACGCCTTGATCACTTCGCGGCTATCGCCGTCATAGCCCCGGCTGAAATGCTTGTTCTTGCCCTCGGGACAGATCCACGCGTCGGAGCTGGTGCGGTTGGCAAAGCTGTAGTCGATTTCGTAATTATCGTATTCAGCGCCATCCGACATGAGGCAGGTGCCGATCGGGGATTTGCCGTCGCGCAGCCGGTCGATCATGTGGTCATAGGCATCCCCGCAAGAGGATGGAAAACCGCCCGCTAGGCACAGGATCAGCTTGCAGTCGATGTCATAAGCCTCCGCCTCATTTGGTGAAGCAAGGGTGGCGATCGCGGCCACGGCCGAGAAGAGGGCGGCGCTGATGCTGCGGGTCAGGAGCATGTCGTTTCCTCATTATTTGGTGAGGACAGACTAGAAGATAAAGCAAGCGTTGCCAAAGCATTAGGTTCATAACTTATGTTCTGACGTCAAAAGCATAAATCAGGCTATCACGGCTGATGCCGCAACTCCGAAGTTGAGTGACCATCTCCTGTGCGGAGTCTGCGTGTGGGGGACAGAGCGGTCATTCATTCATTATGATTGCCAACGAATCCGCAGGATCCCAAGCCTTAGGTCGAGATGTAGCACTGGTCGAAGCAGGTGTGATTACTCACATCTGAGCGTCTCAAACCAATCTATTGAATATGACAGCGGGGTGTCGTAATGACAGCCTACTGTCATTATATGGCCCCTAGTATGAAATCCCAGCCTACATCCTCAGACCACCCCAGAAGCCAACTCCGCAGTTCGTTGACCGATCTCATAGTGGAGATCTTTAGATTGAATGGTGATCTCATCGAGGCAGGTGACGCACTGGTCGGCGACTTAGGCTTGACCAGTGCGCGCTGGCAGGTGCTTGGAGCCATATCCCTCTCCCCCGTTGCGCTACCGGTCGCGCATCTTGCGCGAGACATGGGGCTGACGCGTCAATCCGTGCAACGGGTGGTGGACGACCTGAATGCGACTGGTTTGGTCAGGCTCGACCCCAACCCGCATCACAGCAGAGCAAAGCTCGTCGCAATGACCGAGCATGGGCTGGACGCGTATGAACAGGCAATGGCGCGTCAACAGGTCTGGGCAGATGATCTCGCCGCTGATCTGCAAGTTTCCACGATCACCGCTGCCGTCGATCTACTGCAAATTTTGAGACAGCGTCTCACCGCTGAAAACAAAACAACCGACATAGAATAGGACCTATCATGCTGAATACAGCAACAGCCCCGATTCAGGCATCCGCGCTCTCGACGGCCCGTGTTGCCCACGTTGCCCTTCGTATTGGGGACCGAGACGCTGGCATCGCTTGGTATCGGGACAAGCTCGGGATGCAGGTGGTCCGCGCCTTTGATCTGAATGGTATGACATTCACAGAAATGTCGATGGAGAGCGCCGACACGTTTCGGTTGGAATTGGTTTCCGGCGATGGGGCCGCGGAACGACCGGGTGACGGAGAGCTATTCGGCAGCTTTCTCTTGAACGGATGGCATCACTTGGGCATCTGGGTCGACGACGTCGATCTGGCAGTGGTCGAACTGAAGAACCGTGATGTTCGTATCACCCTCGACCCCACCGACAATCACGAATGGATGGTGCGTGTGGCCTTCATCGCCGATCCGTGGGGAAACGTCATAGAGCTGCTTCAGCCTCTTCCGGCCGGATGACACCGGGCTTACCGAACGACTGGCATCCGAGAGTCTCGATCGGAAGGTATACGCGGACAGACGGGGTCGGAACACGAAGGGCGGCTTTGGACTCTGCACGTCGAAGTCGTCACCGCCGACCCTCATGCCCCGGTAGGTCGAGGATGGGACATTGCGGACGTTCATCGCTATGATGCCGAGAACTTCCCTTGCGAAAGAACGCACGTCATGACGATCACCAAAGAAGATGAACTGGACGGCGTGAAGGCCATCGGTCGGATCGTGGCGAACACCCTGAAGGTCATGTCAAAGGCGCTCGAACCCGGCATGACGACCCGCGAGTTGGACGAGATCGGGCGTGAATTTTTGGAACTCGAGGGTGCCCTGTCCGCGCCGAAATCCACCTACGACTTTCCCGGCACGACCTGCATCAGCGTCAACGAGGAGATCGCTCACGGCATCCCCGGTGACAGGGTGATCGCGAAAGGGGATCTCGTAAACATCGACGTGTCGGCGTCGAAGGCGGGGTTCTTCGCCGACACAGGCGCGAGCTTTCGGGTTGGTCCGGTGCGCGCATCACTTGATCGTCTTTGCAAGGACGGTAGGCGGGCCATGCAGATCGGGATTGCGCAGGTCGGTCACGGCAAACCGCTGGCCGGCATCGGTCAGGCTATCGGTCAGTTTGCTTCTGCCCGCGGCTATACCCTGATCCGCAACCTCGCCAGCCACGGCATCGGACGCTCGCTGCATGAGTATCCCGAGGAGATCGCCACCTGGCCCACGCGCGGCGATAAACGCAGGATGCACAACGGCTTGGTTCTTACGGTAGAGCCATTCCTGTCCATGGGCGGCCTCATGGCTACCGACAGCAAAGACGGGTGGACCCTTCACAGTCATCCCCGTGCCATGGCCGTTCAATATGAACATACCGTCGTCGCAACCCGCCATGCGCCACTCATCGTGACGCTGCCGAGCTAATTGAACGGCAGATTTGGGCTCGGCACGTCGAGGTCGCCCTGCCGTCCCTCATGCCCCGGTAGATCGAGGATGGACTAAGCCGACGTTCAGGCCCCGTCTCCAACCTCACATGTCGCACCTGCCTGCCGGAGTTGTTCGAGAAACCAGTCCGGGTCCATAAGCGTCTCGGGGAAATAGAGACCCGGCGCGGAGCGGTCATTCTCCTCCAGGCCGAGCACGGTCGATAGGGATAGCGCGGTGCTGATACCGGTGAGCGTTGCCTGACCTTTGGTGAATTCAAAGGTCGAATGCCTTAACACCTGTTGGCCCCCGATCTCACCCTCGATGTCCAGCAAAACCTCGGTTCCGACACCGTCACGCCGCAGGCGGCTCGAGGACGCCCCCATTCCAAGATTCATTCGGATACTTCTCGCAGCGGTCGCTGCCGCAAGGCCGGCAATGTCATAGGGCGCAAACGCTGTCCCTGCCAACGTGCGACCGTCCAGCGTGGCGAGCGTGCTGCGGGTCGCGTCCCCGTTCAGCCAGACGCGCTTGCCGCCCTCGTAGGCCTGAACACCGAAGGAGCCTGAAGCTCCGGCGTCCATATCCTCGATGGCCGCCGGTCCTGTTTCATCCTGATCGTCGACGACCACGGCGATCCTGATCGACGTCACGCTGTCGAGGCCCTGAGCGGTCTTCAGGGCCAGAAAGGTCGTCGGCCCGCCATGCCAGTGACTGGCCAGCACGATGGGTGCAGCAGCCGGCTGACGAATGAACTGGGCCATCTCCGCCCCCACATCCAGCAACCAGTTGCCGATGCTCAGATACGGAATGCCAAGATCCTGCGCCAATCGCATGCCATGTAAACCGGCATCCGGAACCATCATTGCGATCGCCAAGAGTGGGACATCCTGTTCCAGCCCAAGACGGGGCAGCCCCGTATCAATCTGGACCGCCTCGGCGTTGCCGAGAAGCTTTGCAATCGCCTCCGCCTTGCCAAGATCCCGCCCGCCAATCAGAAACGGGACATCTGGATGCCGGGCGCGAAAGGCTTTTGCCGCCCTTTGCCCCACCACACCGGAACCTCCGGCGAAAAGCACTTTATCTGCCATGGTCAAATCTCCTTTGAATGCGTTCGTTGGCGAAATCAGGCGGGGAAGCGGCGGTTGAGCCACGAGAGAAGCAGCGCGTTGGATTCCTCGGGCTTTTCTTCGGGCGTCCAGTGCCAGCAATCCTTGACGACATGCTTTTCGAGGTCAGGAACGTAGGCCTCCATCCCGTCCGTCATGGCAGCCTGAAGCACCACATCATTGGCCGCCGAGATCATCAGTGACGGCACATGGATGGCCTGATCAACATTCAGGCCTGCTTCCCAGTTGCGCGAGATGTTACGATACCAGTTGTTCGCGGGGGTAAAGCCCGTGCGCTCGTAATGCCTGACGTAGAAGTCGAGCTCATCGGCCGTCAGCACATCCTGACCGGGCAGTTGCGCCGGTGCAGGTTGCCCGTAATATTCCATGTTCTTGATCACCATCGGAAGGTCCGGCCAGCCCTCCGGTCCGCCAAGATCTTTACGCAGAGCACCGCGCAACGCTGCCCGCGGATCCGTGTTCATGATGTCGTCGGCGGCATGGCCATTCTGGAACATCAGCACATACATGTCGGGGCTGAACACCTCACGCATCTGCGCGATCGGGTCCTTACGTGGATCGGCGACAAAATTGTGGCCCTCAGGCAGCACCGGATCGACCAGCGCGGGGTGCAGCCACAGCATCCAATGCGGAATATGCGGCGTATTGAAGGACACCACGCCGCGGACCCGCTGGAGATGGAACAGCGGCAACTGCCAAGACAACAGCCCGCCCCAGTCATGCCCCACGAAGATAGCCTGCTCGATCCCGAGTTCGTCAAGCATCCCGACGATATCGCCCGTAAGGTGGGCAAGGTCATAAGCCTCGAGCGGCTCGGGGCGGTCGCTCAGCCCATAGCCGCGCAAATCCGGCGCGATGACGCGGTATCCGGCAGCGACCAGTGCAGGGATCTGGTGACGCCACGTATATGCCAGACCGGGAAAGCCGTGCAGCAGCACTACGGCGGGACCGGAACCGGCCTCGTAGACAGCCAGATCGATCCCGTTCGTCCGGATCATCCGGACAGCCGGCATCGCGACCTGTCGGGCCATGGCGGGCAAGCTGGCAGAGAGCGCCACCGCACCCAAACCCATCATCAGGAACCTACGGGAAATGTTGAACATTAGCGTGATCCTCAGGTTGATCGCTGGCACGCAGATGCGACAGAGACGCATCGTATAGGCAATGGCATCCGACACACATGCGTGCTACAATATGTAAGTTACATTTCGTAACTATGTGATGCCGAGGGATCACGTCAAGCCGGATAGATGATGCCACAGAAGAAAACGAAAACAGATCGCCGCACCCAGCTTCTGGAAACAGCTCGCCGGATCGTGCTTGAAAACGGCACGGATGCCCTGACCCTGGGAACGCTTGCAGAGAAAGCCGGGGTCAGCCGACCGATTGCCTACAACCACTTCGCAACGCGGCCCGGCCTTATGATTGCGCTCTACAAAGGGATCATGGACCGCCAGACACAGGCGCTTGCCGATGCGCTTAAAGAGACCCCGCCGACCCTTGGCGACGTGTCGGAGGTGCTCGCCATGGCCTACATGAACTGTCATGAAGATATCGGTCTCGAATGGCATGCAATCGGTGCTGCCCTGAAGGGCGATGCCGATATGGATGCCGCCCGCAGCGAAATGCTGGAAGGTCACGCCGCGTTCTTCTCGGCGGCTCTGACGCCGCTCTCGCCCCTGTCAGCCGAGGTTGTGACGCGCCGCTGCATCGGCATCATCGGCGCGGGAGAAGCGCTCTCCGACGCCATGGTCAGGGGGCAAGTCACCAAGCAAGCCGCCGTGGACGATTTTACAGCTTTGATTGTTGGTTGGCTTGGCGCAGCAATATGATCAGGCGGCCGCTCATCTTCATGACGCTCAATGGTAGCTTCGGGCTCTGGACGACGATCATGTGACAAACCGGACCTTCACAGCGACAAGCGAAACCGCTCCTTGTCCAATCGATCTGCACCGTTTCGCAGGTAGAACTCCGCCGCGTCGATGTTCCAGCGTGGCGTTTGCCATTCCAGCCAGGTGGCCCCCGCATCCCGTGCGGCCCGCGTGACGAGTTGCAGTAGACGGCTGCCGATCCCCAGCCCCCGGTGTGACGCGGTCACGAACAGGCAATCCAGATGCCCCGTCCGGGCTCCATGCCAGATCGCGTAATCGAATGTCAGCGCGGCATAGCCGACCAACTTCTCGCTCTCTGCCACGAACAGATAAACCGGGGGATCAGGGTTCTGCAGCACCTGCTTCAAAGCCCATGCTGACAACGTCGCCACACCATGCTCGAAGGCGGCGTGATCCCCGATCATTAGCAGGAGTTGAGTACCGTCGTCCGGTGCCGCCTGCCGGAGGATCATTCGTCCGTCGCCAACTCGAAGCCTTCATCAAGCCATCCGGTTATACCGCCTGCCATGATCTTCACAGGACGTCCCAGTTCGGCCAGCCGCAGCGCACCGCGCGCCGCCCCGTTGCAGTGAGGTCCGGCGCAATAGGTCACGAACAAGGTGCCGTCCGGCCACGCGCTCATCTTCGAGCGGGTGATCTTGCCATGCGGAAGAAGCACCGCGCCGGGAATGTGCCCTGCGGCATAGAGGGAGGGGCTGCGAACATCCAGCAGGATGAAGTCCGGTTCTTTTGACAGGGCGTGATGAACGTCCCAGCAGTCCGTCTCGAACGTGAACTCGACGGCGAAATGCTCTCGTGCGGCATCGCTCGGGGCGGCGGGGATCGCGGTAACGGCGGAGGTCATGGACATAGCCTTTCTCGAATGTCGTGACGGTATGGCCCGGCGGCGGCTTTTGTGGCAATTGGCGGAAATGACAGTATCCGTAAATATCACGCCAAACCTGTCTCCGCGCCCCAAGACGACGGGACCTCTGGTCACAGCCCTCCTTTACGATGGCCTCTGCACGTTCGAATTCGGGATCGTGGCCGAGGTGTTCGGTCTAGACCGGCCCGAGATGGGGCCGGGTTGGTATCGCTTTGCCAGTAGCGCGATCGAGCCCGGACCATTGCGCGCACATGGCGGTTTCACCCTGACGCCCGACCGGGGGCCGGATCTGCTGGACGAGGCCGATATCATCGTGGTGCCGGGGTGGAAGGGTGCGGAGGTTGACGTGCCCGAAGCGCTGTCGGATCGACTTCGTGCGGCACATGCCCGCGGTGCGCGTTTGGTGTCGATCTGCTCGGGCGCCTTCGTTCTGGCGGCGACCGGGCTTCTGGACGGAGCGGTGGCCGCTACCCACTGGCGCTATGCCGATGTGCTCCGCGCCCGATTTCCCATGATCGAGGTGGACGCCGCATCGCTCTACCGCTGCCACGGTCAGGTGTTCACCTCTGCCGGAAGCGCAGCCGGGATCGACCTGCTGATCGAAATCGTGAAACAGGATTTCGGAGCCGAGGCCGCCAACTCGGTCGCCCGCCGCCTTGTCGTCCCAGCTCATCGGACGGGCGGGCAGGCTCAATTTCTCGAACGGCCTGTGCCCTTGCACAAAGGCGGGCAGATCGCGCCCCTCCTCGACCGGATGCGCAAAATGCTGGACCAAGACTGGCGGATCGATCGGATGGCGGCGGAATGCGGGATGAGTCCTCGCACCTTCCTCCGCCGCTTCCGGGACGCGACTGGCATGACACCCGCAGACTGGCTGACTGCGGAACGTGTGGAAGCCGCCAAGGCCTTGCTATGTGGGGGCCGTCTGGGCGTCGGGGCGGTTGCAGAGGCCGTCGGGTTTGGCTCAGCCCATACGTTGCGTCACCACTTTCGCACTCGGGCTGGCCTACCACCCGCAGCCTACCGGCGACACTTTCTTTCGACGGAAAAAGTCCCTCTTGTATAACGCCTCTTGGCTCGGTGCTCCAGTTGCGCTTGGCCGCGTTGGGATGACTAAGCTGACCTTTCTATCCGGCATTGCGCGGCAGAATGCCGTTGCATCAGCATGTGCAAAGCCCATAGGGGACGACCATAGTTACTCCGAAGGTCCGCCGATGATCAGCACACAAACAGCAGAACATTACATATGGGGTGGTAATTGCGACGGCTGGGTTCTGGCTTCAGGAAGCGACCTTCTCATCATTGAAGAGCGGATGCCTGCGAACACGAAAGAGATTCGTCATTATCATCATAAGGCGAGGCAGTTCTTCTACGTTCTCTCCGGCGACCTGACGATGGAGCTGAACGGAACGACCCATGTCGTGCCCGCGCGCGCCGGCATCGAAATTCCTGCGAAATCCCCTCATCAGGCCCGGAACGACAGCGCCTCGGACGTCATCTTCCTGGTGATCTCGGCACCTACGTCTCGCGGCGACAGAGCAGACACGCCGACTCTTCTTACTATACCGTGAGGGTCAGCTTTGGGCTATAGGCTACAATTATTCAAAAGCTTTATGTTATATTGTAACATAATTATGTTTATTAAATAACGGTTTTCCCTCAGCAGTGGTCCGCCAAAGGAACCTCCCGCGGACAGGTCAGATGGCAAATCACACCGTCTTTCGGATACTCGACCCGGACCTCACCGCCGAACTCGGCCGCCAGCAACTGTTGCACGAGAAAGCTGCCAAAGCCTCGTCGTTGCGGAGACACGACCGGCGGCCCTCCCTGCTCCTTCCAACAGAAGGTGAAGGTGGCAGGTTGTGCGTCGGTCAGGGACCAGTCGACCGAGATGAGTCCCTGCTCGGAAGACAGCGCACCGTATTTCGCAGAATTGGTCGCCAATTCGAAAAGGGCCAGGGTCAGGGCGAACGTCTCCTCGTCGCTCAGCGCGACATCCGGACCGGACAAGGAGATGCGTGCCCCTATCCCGTCGATCCGTTCGCGCATGTGCTGGACCACATCCGTCACGTTCGCTTTGCCGCCCGCTTTCAGCGACAGGACATCCTGGGCATGGCCCATGTCCGTGATGCGTCGCACCAGCTTGTCGCGATACTCCTCAATGGAAGTCGCCTGTCTTGCAATCTGCCGTACGATGGCCGTGACAAGAGCGTAAGAGTTCTTGGCGCGGTGAACCAGTTCACGATTGCTGATGGCAGCCCGCCGTTCAAACCGCACCCGATCGGTGGTCTCGATGACAGTGTCCATGAACCCGCAGACCGTGCCGTTCTCATCCACCACAGGGCTGTAGGAGAAGGTGAAAAAGGCCTCTGCCATACCGCTGGCATCCCGACGCACTTTCATCGGGAAGTCCTTGATGAAGGTCGCCTCCCCGGCCAGAGCCTTTGCCGTAATCGGCCCGATGACGTCCCACGCCTCTTGCCAGATCAGCGAGAACGGCAATCCGAGACAGTCGCCCTTGTCGCCCAGGGTCGGCACGAAGGCATCGTTGTAGATTGCGATGTGATCCGGCCCCCAGCACAGGCATTTGGCAAAGCCCGAACGCAGCGTCAGGCTGACGGTAATCTTCAGGACGGCCGGCCAGGACTCGATCGGCCCAAGAGATGTGGATGCCCAGTTATGCTCCGCGACACGGCGGGCCATCGGGATGTTCAGATCGAGAAACGCCAGAGGATCGGACATACGCTTGGCTCTCCGATTAGGCCGCGTGATGTCCGCGCCTTTCTCTTCTTTATATCAGGCATTTGCAGCATCAGCGCAATCCGATGGAATGTACGCTTTAAATGTGACGGCAGACGTCTCTATGCCCCGTTTTCCGCGCTGAAGTGTTTTTTCACGAAAGCCACCACAGCCTCCGACCCTATCGGCTTGTTGATGAACCCTATGGGCCGGGCTGCGGCCGCACAGGTACGGGTCTTCGGATCAAGGCTGCCGCTGACGAAGACCGACCGGATCGCATGCAATTCCCACAGCTTGATCGCGGTCTCCACGCCATCGGTATTGCGCGCCAGTTGGACATCCATGGTCGCAAGATCGATGCCGCCTTTTTCTGCCATCTGCAGGGCCGTCGGCAGGTCACTCGCCACACCCACCGTCTCGAAGCCTTCATCCTCGAAAGCAGTGGCAAGATCGAGCCCGATCAGAGCCTCGTCTTCGACGATCAGGATGCGGTAAGTCATAGACAGCCTTTATCGAACACAGCAGACGGATGACCTGGCGAACAGATCGGCAGGACAGATGTTCCGCCAGCATACCCGTATAAAGTGTTTCGCATGAATATGCAGGGCAACCGATTTTTTTCTCGCGCAAACGATTAAACAATCTTGCACTCTCGCGGTGCAAATGGTGAGGCAGAGTCTTTACGAGTAGGTGCCCCAGCCATTTGGCAGCGCGTGGTTGTGTGACCTTGCCTGTTTGCACCACACCCGACAGACCTGATTTCGTCCTCAGGCATCAAGCGCAAACATCCACTCCTGCGCTCCCGGCGAATTCCGCCGATGGATGCGAATGTCCGTTCTGATTAGGGAACGGCTTTACCTGCTCCCCCGTTGCTTCCCCGGTGACCAGAGGGTGATGCGATGGCTGATGAGCCGAAGAACGTCCTTCCTCTGATGAAGGAGACGGCTACCGTGACCGCCGAGAAGCGGATCACGGGACGGGTGCGGGTCAGCACCCACACCGAAGCTGTCGAAACCATGGTTCCTGTCGATCTGGCAGATGTCCATGTCGAGGTTACCCGTGTTCCGATGGACCGTCGTGTGGATCGCGCCCCCGAGGTCGTGACGGAGGGAGATCTGACGATCGTTCCTGTCGTGGAAGAGCGACTGATTGTGACGCGCGAACTCTATGTCCGTGAAGAAATCCACATCCGCCGCGTCATGCATCGCGAGACTTCCGACGTGCCGGTCACCATCCGTCGTCAGACCGCATCCATCGAGCGGTTGCCCCCTCAGGACGCCCCAGACTCCTCACCTTTTCCAAAAGAGAAAGAGACCTGATATGACCTACAACACTGATATCGACACCGTCGGCAATACGACGATCTCCTCCTTGTTCGACAGCCAGTCCGACGCGGAACGCGCCATCGAGCGGCTGCGCGAAGTGGGTATTGCCTCCTCCCAGATCCGCACTGTGGAAGGAACGGAAACCACCACCGGCACCGTGTCGGATCCGGACCACAACAAGGGCTTCTGGGACAAGCTTGGCGACTACTTCTTCCCGGATGAAGATCGCTATTCCTACGCGGAAGGGCTGTCGCGCGGTGGTTATCTGGTCACCGTGACCGGCCTGACCGATGCAGAATACGATGCCGCTCAGGCCATTCTGGATGACGAAGGCACGGTCAACCTCGATGAGCGCGAGGAAAGCTGGCGCTCCGAAGGCTGGGGTGGCTACGGGGCTAGCTCCTACGCGACCGCAGGTGCGGGTTCGCCGACGTTGGCATCCACCACCGACCATCTGACCGATGACGCCACCATTCCCGTCGTGGAAGAGCGGCTACGGGTCGGTAAGCGCGACGCAAGCCGCGGCCATGTGCGTGTGCGTGCCTACACGGTGGAAGAGCCGGTCAGCGAAAGCGTTGAGCTGCGCGAGGACCATGTCGAGCTGGAGCGCCGCCCCGTCGACCGTGCAGCAGTCGTAGACGAAGACTTCCGCGACCGGACCATCGAGGCCGAAGAATATCGCGAAGAGGCCGTCGTCTCGAAAGACGCGCGTGTCGTGGAAGAGATCGGTCTGCGCAAGACCAGCGATACCCACCGCGAAACCATCTCCGACAGCGTGCGTCATACGGAAGTGGAGATCGACGACGATCGTGACGATCTGGGTCAGCCGAAGAAGCCGCTCTGAGCGTTTCTTCCGAATTTACGCAAGGGGCCGGTTCATCCGGCCCTTTTCCATTGATATGTGTGACGGCAAACCCGAGGACGTTCATGCCGGTTGAAATCGAACGCAAGTTTCTCATCAAGACGGACGCATGGCGCGCAGGCGTCCGGCGGACATGGCACATCACCGACCATCTGATCGCAACGTTCGAAACCGGCAAGGCCTGGATCCGCATCTGCGATGCCAAGGCCATCCTGACGTTCAAAGGACAGCGCCATGGCTGCAGCCGGAGCGAGTATCACCTAGATCTGGATGCTCCGCATGCTCAGGCGATGATCAACGACTTTGCATCAACTACTGCAATCGAGAAGAACCGCCACTATGTCGAAGTAGCCGGAGTTACCTGGCAGGTTGACGAATACCTCGGCGCGTTGGCCGGCTTCGTAACGACCGACGTGGAGCTTCCCCGCGAGGACTATCCTTTGGTAATGCCAGCCTGGGCAGGTCGCGAAATCACCACGGATGCCCGCTTCGGAGCGTAGGCTTTGTCGGCTGCTGCCCATCTTGGAGAAGGGGCGATCGCAAAGCTCCTAAGGATTGCTAGGGCGCAGAACGGGTGAGGATGAACGATGAGTGAAACGTCTATGGACGACCATGAAGAGAATGGCCGAAGGCTTTCAGTCTACCGGCAGGAGATCCATTTTGAGTCCCAGATGCTGTCCAGCCGATTGGGGGAGTATCTCTCGGCGCAGTCGTTCCTGATCATCGCCTATGCGTCGTCCATGAGCGCCGGATGGTCGAAGCCCGGGATTTTTCTCTTGCTTGTCCCGCTTCCGATGACCCTTCTGGGGCTGGTGCTGTCGATCGATGCCCAGCGGTCGATCAAAAGCTCGTATCAAGTGATCGACCGCTGGCACGACCGGCAGAACGCGCTGATGGCGCAAAAGCGCGATCTTGCGAGCTACTGGCCCACCCAGAACGATGATGAGGACGCGCCGTCCGATCCCACCCTGAAGTCCAACTTCTACCGGGGCTCACGCTTCGCGACCCGCTCCCCGTGGATCTTCATCGTCACGTGGATCTATCTGGCGACCGTGTCGATCGGCCTATTTGTAGGCGGCGAATAAGAAGCGTCTGCGTTTCAATAACATATGACAGATTATTGAAACCAGATATAGTCTATATTTGTCTGATGCTTGCGTGATGTAACAAGAGTAAAGCTTGATTGTCTACTTCAGCACGGCATTGCAAACGTGAAGACTGTTTTAGTGTCATCCGAAACAACAGACACCGCGCCGCCATGCGCCTTGGCTATTTCCGCTGCAATATAGAGGCCAAGGCCCAGGCCCTCCCGGCTCGACGTGTCGCCGCCCCTCTTGAAAGGCAGAAACAGGTCGGAAAGCCTGCCCTCGGGAATGGCCTTGCCTTCGTTGGCGACTTGCAGTCGGAACATGCCGTCGACCACACGGGCGGACACCTGGATCGGGCGATCCTGGGCACCATGCGTGATGGCGTTGCCCAAAAGATTTGAGAGCAGTTGCGCGATACGGGCGCGGTCACAATCGACGGGGTGCGGGATGTCGATGGTCGCGTGGATACCATGATCAGGGGCCACGGCGCGAAACTCGGCGACAATCAGGTTCAGCATTCCGGCAAGATCGGCATTCTTGGATCGAACCAGGACAATGCCGCCGCCCAGTCTGTTGCGCGCGTGATCCATGAGGTTGTTCACGAGATCGGCCATGCGTCGCGCTGTGGCATCCATCAGGCTAATCGTCTCTTTCGCCTGCGGGTCCGCGTGACGTGCCAGTATCCGCAAACCCGAGCGGATCGCCGCCACAGGGTTGCGCAGATCGTGAGCAAGGATCGCCAGAAATTGCTCCTGCACGTCTGCGAGGTGGCGCTCTTTCGCAAGCTCCCCTCGAGTTTCCAGAAGCTTGTCTTCAGCGTGCAGGCTGTCGCCGATCAACTGCGCGAATAGGCGGACCATTTTGAGGATGCGATTGTCGAGCAGCTGGTTTGGCTCCGGATCCAAGGCGCACAGCGTGCCGAAGAACGTGCCATCAGGGCGAAGGATGGGGATCGAGAGGTAGCTTCGGAAACCATAAATTTTGGGGGTGTGATGATCGCAATAGACATCATCGGACCGAACGTCGTTTATGACAATTTCGGACGTATGCTGACGGATCTCGTGACAAAGGGTGGATTCCACCGCGAGTTCGTCGCCGGGCGTCAAGCCAAAGTCGAGGTAGTCGACGGCACTGCAAGTGATCCAACGTTGCTCGTTCACGCGAGCGATCGCCGCAAAACGCAGCCCGGTCGCCATGCAGACGGTTTCGAGCATCGTCTGAACCGACACATTGTCGCGCACGGCGACGATATCGGCACGGAAGTCGTGTCCGTCCACTTTACCGGACTGACCAACAGCCTCATCAGCGTCGAAACTTTCGCGATCGTTCACACTCATCACCATTGCAGATCAGGGGAATTGCGCTCTCAGGCACGGGCCCTTTCAATCTTCCCGTTCTTATATCCCAATGTCTTTCGCTGGAACAGAAGGTCATGCCTCACACGTCATATCCGTACGTGATTGGGGAGCATGCCGCATCCTGCGCCACATGCTCGGTCATGCATTCGTTGACCAGATGTTTTATGGGAGGTCATGGTCAGTATAAGGCAACGCAGCCTTGTCACCCGCCAAGTCCCGATCGAATTCACAAGACTGCTTTTCCCCCGGCAAAGTTCAAACCGGCACCTCTTCAATCTTGACCGGGTTCACCGCCACGATGCCGTTCTCTTCGTGCCGGAAGTCCGACAGGGCGGCATAGACCTGCAGACGCGCCCGCATAACGGATCCCAGCGGCTGATGATCCCGCAAGGCGTGCGCCGGGCGGAACGTCATCCGCTCGTGGAAGAAATCCTGACGGGCTGGGCTGTAGGCGTCTTGGCGCGGCAGTTGAAGAACGGCCACGGTCCGATAGGGGGATTCCTCTTCGGACCATTCCACCGACGCGTCCTCGATGGGTTGCGTGTCCGCATCCGTCCAGAGCTGGACGCGGATCTCGAACGTGACGTCGTGCCGGGCGAAATGGGCGACGGTGGCATGGCGGAAGCCGTCCTCGTCCTCGTGCGGGTCCAGCCGCCAGTCCGACAAGGCCTCCTGCGCCGCGCCCACCGGAAACGCGGCGATCTTCGCGACATGCGCGCCAAAACGCAGCGGGGCCTGGCTGTAATAGGGTTCCGACAGCGGGTGGGAGAACGGATGCCCGAAAAAATCCGCCTTCGGGCTGTTCGCCCCGACGGCGTTCAGGACGCGGTTGAAGTTGCGCGCGGCAAGGGACACAGCGCTTTTCACCCCCTCGGGAAGGCCCGTCGACTTTCCGATCACGGTGCCGTCCCGCAGGAAGCCCTTCGCGGTGCTGGACGGAAAGGTCGCACCGCTGGCAAGGACGAAGTCCTGCGTGTCGCCCGCATGTCCGGCAAGCTTCTCGCCCGTCGCCCCGAACACCTTGACCGACATGCCGCGATGGGTGGACACGCGATCGCCGAGCCGCTCTCCCGGTCCCTGCGCGAAGCGGACGGCCACCGGAAGGGTGCCCGGCGCGGCGAACAGCCCCTGGGCCAGTTCGGGTGGCAGGTCCGGCGCGATCTCCAGCGTGCCGGTCACGAGCGCGGTGGACTTGGCGTGGCTGGCGCGGACGGCATGGCCCTCCCGCTCCTGCACCGTGCGGCTCTGGTCGGTCATGCCTTCGATGATCCCGTCGATCGTGGCCTGCTCGTCGGCCTCGGGCGTCTCGATGCCGGGATGATAGGAAAGGGGTGCCTGGGTCAATCCTCGGATCCTTGTGCGACGACAGGACAGGATGTCCGTCTCGAGAAACCAAGTGGAAATCGGTGGATCGAGTTCCGCCCCGCACCAATCCTGAGGAACAATAATAGATCGCCCGCGCTTCAAAGGCGAATGAACCATTATCGAGGAGCTTGCCATGCCCGCCCGACGTTCTGCTCCGATACTGATGGCGGGGATACTGGTTCCCTTGGCCTCCTTCGCTCAACCTGTCGGCCAGTCCGGCATGTATTCGGACGTGACCGTGCAGGGTTCCATCCTTGAACCCTCACCCATCGATGTGGCGGATGATGCGCAGTTGACGGGAATGATCACCGCCCCCGATGGCGCGCGGGTGGAGGTGTTCGCCCGGGGCCTCACCAATCCGCGCATGCTGGCCGTGTCGGATGCGGGTATCCTCTATGCCACGCGGCGCAGCGTGGGCGATGTCGTCATGTTGAGGGACGAGGATGGAGACGGGCAGGCGGAGGCGCCGGTCACGGTGGCCAGCCGCGCCGGGATGCACGGGATCGCTTTCGATGGTGACAGGGTGTTCCTGGCCACCGTCAACGACGTCTACGTGGCAGATGTGGCGGCGGACGGCACCTTCGGCCCCCTGACCCGCATCATCACCGACCTGCCTGATGCGGGGCAGCATCCCAACCGCACGCTGGCGGTGGGACCGGATGGCAAGCTCTACATCTCCGCGGGCAGCACCTGCAACGCCTGTCCCGAGCCGAACCCCGAAAACGCCACCATGCTGCGGGCGGAGCCTGACGGCAGCAGTCGCACGATCTTCGCCAGCGGGCTGCGCAACACCATCGGCTTCGACTGGGAACCCGCCTCTGGCCAGCTGTGGGGGATCGACCACGGCATCGACTGGCTGGGCGACGAGGCGCAGATCGAGGAACTGAACCACATCCGGCAGGGCAAGAACTACGGCTGGCCCTTTATCTTCGGCATGGGCGAGGCCAACCCCCAGGACAATCCGCCCCCCGGCACCAGCCTCGAGACTTGGGCCGCCATGTCGGAAGAACCGAAGCTGGGCTACACCCCGCACGCGGCGCCGATGCAGATGGCGTTCTATGACGGTGCCATGTTCCCCGAATGGAAGGGCGATGCCCTTGTGGCGATGCGCGGATCCTGGAACCGTCGGCCGCCCTCGGGCTACGAGGTGGTGCGCATCAATTACGAACGCGGGCAGCCCGTATCGGTGGAACCCGTCCTTTCGGGCTTCTTGGTGCAGCAAAACGACGCCTGGGGCTATCTTGGACGGCCCACGGGTGTGGCTGTCGGCGCCGATGGCGCGATCTTCGTGGCCGATGATAGCCAGGGCATCATCTACCGGGTCAGTTCCGACACGCCTGCCGCCGGCGGACCGGGCGCCCCTGCTCCCAATGCCTTGATGGACCCTGCGCCCCAGCCCGTCGCGATCGACGCCGTCGAGGCGGAAGGCACGCTTGTGGTCACCTCCGCCTTCAAGGCGAACGAGGGCGTCGCCGAGGCGTTCACCCGAAATGGCGACAACGCCTCTCCGCCCCTGCAATGGTCGGGTGCGCCGGAAGGCACGCAGTCCTATGTCATCATCGCGGATGATCCGGACGCGGCCAGCCGCAAGCCCACGACACACTGGATCGCCTATGACATCCCGGCAACGGTGACGGCGTTGCGTGAAGGCATGCCCACCGAAGCCTCCCTGCCCGATCCGGCCGGCATGAAGCAGGGCACCAATTCGACCGGCTCCACCGGCTACACCGGCCCGAACCCGCCGGCGACCGATGGTCCGCACAACTATCACTTCCAGATCTTCGCGCTGGACGTGCCCACGCTTGGCCTTGATCCCGCCGCGGATCGGGCGGCCGTGCTGGACGCCCTGCGCAACCACGTTCTTGCCAAGGGCGAGATCGTCGGAACCTACGACAAGTAACCCCTGACGGAGAATTCCATGCTGATCCGCGCCATGACCTGTGCCGCCGCACTGGTCGCCACCACCGCCCTGCCGATCTGGGCCGAGCCTTCCCAGGACATGAAAGCCGTACTGGACAAGCTGTCCGAACTGGGCGCGAAGCCCGTGCACACGCTGGACGTCGGGGAGGCCCGGATGCAGGCCTCTCCGGCCGATGCCGCCAAGGCGGTCCAGTGGACGAACCGCATCCCCTCGGCGCCCGAAGGGCAGATCGCCACGCGCGACATCACCATCCCGACAGCGAACGGCCCCCTGCCCGCCCGCCTTTACATCCCCGAAGGCGAAGGCCCCTTCCCCGTCATCGTCTACTATCACGGCGGCGGCTGGGTCATCGCGGACCTGAACACCTACGACGCCACTCCGCGTTCCCTGACGCATGGCACGAAGGCGATCACGGTGTCCGTGGACTACCGCCACGCGCCCGAGCACATGTTCCCCGCCGCGCATGAGGATGCGTGGAACGCCTATTCCTGGGTGATGGAGAACGCGGCCAGCTTCAACGGGGATGCCAGCCGCGTGGCCGTCGCGGGCGAAAGCGCCGGTGCCAACCTGGCGGCCAACGTGTCGCTGATGGCGCGGGAGCGTGAGGCGACACTGCCGGTGCACGAACTGCTGGTCTATCCCATCGCCGGCAACGACACGACGACCCCGTCCTATACCGAGAATGCCGAACAGGTGCCGCTGGGCAAGGCGGACATGGAATGGTTCATCCGGCACGTCTTCACCTCTCCGGATCAGGCGGCGGACACGCGCGTGAATCTTCTGGGACACGAGAGCTTCGAAGGCCTGCCCTCCACCACCGTGATCCTGGCCGAACTGGACCCGCTGCGGTCGGAAGGCGAAGCGCTGGCCAAGGCCATGGAAGAGGATGGCGTTCCCGTCGAGTCCCGCGTGTTCACCGGGGTCACGCATGAATTCTTCGGCATGGGCAAGGTCGTCGGCGCCGCGAAAGAGGCCAACGACATGGCCATCACCGGCCTGAACGCCGCCTTCGACGCGGCCGAGAATTGAGGAGATCGCCCATGAAACGTTCCGCACTCGCCCTGTCGCTGGCCCTGCTTCCCGTCGCCGGTTTCGCGCAGGACACGACCCTGCCCGTGGCCGTCATCGACGTCCCGCCGGCCGCTTTCGTGAAACAGGCCGCAAGCTCCAACATGTTCGAGATCCAGTCGAGCGAGATGGCACAGGAAAAAGCCACGTCGGAGGATCTGAAGACCTTTGCCGCCGACATGATCGCCGACCACACCAAGGCGGGCGAGGACATGCACGCGGCCGCCGGCGACACGCCGGTGCCGGAGGAGCTGTCACCAAAGCACACCGCGATGCTTGCCCTTCTGACCGAGGCCGAGGGGGCGGAATTCGACATGCTCTACAAGGAGATGCAGGCCGTCGGACATGCCGAGGCCGTGACTCTGTTCACGACCTTCGCCGCGTCGGGCCAAGGCACCGACCTTCAGAAGTTCGCCGAGACGACTCTGCCGGTGCTGAAGGAGCACAAGACGCATATCGACCATCTTGTGGCGATGCCCTGATCCACGGCAGGCCGCCCCCGAAACGAGGCGGCTTCTTCACATCCTCGGCGGGTCGCCGCCGAAGATGACCCCCTTCCGCCACGCACGCCGCAGCCCGAGGATCCGATGCAGCCCCCCATTTACTACACACCGGACATCGAACAGATCCCGGATGACGAAGCCGAGACAATCGCTGGCCTGAACGCCGTACTGAAAGACATTCTGGACACGACCTCGGCCGATTACGGTCACGCGGTGCGGGCCGTCCACGCCAAGAGCCACGGTCTGATCGAGGCGGAGCTGGAGGTGCGTGCGGATCTGCCCTCCGAACTGGCGCAAGGTCTGTTTGCCAATCCCGGCCGCCATCCGGCCGTCTTGCGGATTTCCACCAATCCCGGCGACATTCTTGCCGACAGCATCTCGGTCCCGCGCGGTGTGGCCCTGAAGATCATGAATGTCGACGGCCCCCGGCTGGAAGGTGCGGAAGGACGCACGCAGGACTTCATCATGGTGAACGGCCCCGTCTTCAGCGCGCCGGATGCGGCATCGTTCCTGAAGAACCTGAAGTTGCTGGCCAAGACGACCGACCGCGCCGAATGGGCGAAGAAGGCGCTATCGGCAGTGCTTCGCGGCACCGAACGGGCCCTGGAGGCGGTGGGCGGGGAAAGCGCGACCCTGAAGACGATGGGCGGCGCGCCCAACGTCCACCCCCTTGGGGAAACGTATTACACGCAGACGGCCTTCCGCTTTGGCGATCACGTGGCGAAGCTGTCGCTTGTCCCGGTGTCGCAGACCCTTACCCGCCACACGGGGGAGATGATCAATGCCAAAGGCCGCCCCGACGCCCTTCGCGAGACGATCGCCCAGGATGCGGCGAAGGGGCCGTGCGAATGGGACCTGCGCGTGCAGTTGTGCCGCGATCTGGAAAAGATGCCGGTAGAGGATCCGACCGTCCTCTGGGGCGAGGAGATCTCTCCCTTCCGGTCGGTGGCCATTCTGCGCGCGGCCCCCCAGCCGGGATGGAGCGAGGCGCGTGCCGCGATCGTGGACGAGACGCTGCGCTTTTCCGTCTGGACGGGGCTGGAGGCGCATCGGCCCCTAGGCTCCGTCAATAGGGTGCGCCGGGCAACCTACGAGATGTCGAGCGGTTTCCGCGCCCGCACGAACGGCTGCCCCATCCACGAGCCGGCGACCGTGACCCTGCCCCGACCTGACCTGACCTGACGGGCCCTACAGGTCGGAACGCCCGCCCGCCCATGTCCCGGACATGCGGCGGGCGGATGACTGCGCCCATCATGTGCATTATCAAGACGACACCAAAGCCATGCCGCAGGGACATGATCGCCGAAGGATGACGCAGGGGCTCGCATTCAGCCCTTGTCAGCCGAGCCCGGCTCCGCCAGCTTGCGATGGAAGCCCGCGCCGACCTGCGCAGGCGCTGCATCCAGGATGCCTGTCAGGATCTTGTTCTTGGCACCGGGCACGACCTTGTGCTTGTCAGCCATGAGGGCCTCGAACGCGGCCTTCGCGACCATCGTGGGATCGTCCTTGTCCGACGCGCCGATGCGGGTGTCCAGCATGTCGGCACGCGTGAAGAAATCGGTCTCGGTCGCATTCGGCATCAATACGGTGACGCCGATGTCCGTATCTTTCAATTCATTGCGCAGTGCCTCCCCGAACCAGCGCAGGAAGACCTTGGATGCCCCGTAGACCGCCTCGAACGGGGTCACGTGGCTGGCCGAGATGGACGAGGTGAAAAGCAGTTTTCCCGTGTTTCGTTTCACCATGTCACGCAGCACCAACTTCGTCAGGTGGACCGTGCCGCGGACGTTCAGGTCGATGAGTTGGAATTCATGTTCGAGATCGGTTTCCGCGAAGGGCCCGCCAAGGCCGATGCCTGCGTTCAGGCACAAGACGTCGACATCGCGGCCATCCAAGGCGTCATAGAGGCTTCGCACCCCATTCTCGGTAGACAGATCGCTCGCATGGATTGTGACTGTCCCCTTATGGCTCGCCAGCGCAGCAGCGGCGGCGTCCAGATGATCCCGATCTTGTGCGGCGATCAGGATATCATGTCCAGCGTCCAAGAACTGGCGCGCCAGCTCCAGACCGATGCCATTTGAGCCTCCGGTGATGACGGCGAATGGCCTTGCTTCTGTGATAGTCATGGCAATCTCCTGCGGATGCATCTTCAACAACACCTCCAAGGGGAAGTTCCTTATCCGGTGATCACGAGAGGAATGATGGGAAATTCGGTGGAGAGCGAGGTACCGTCTTGGCATTCCAATCGACGATGTCCGGGGTCAGCATAATCAGCCCACATCGTAAGACGGAAGGGCCAACCCCGTAACCACACCCTCGTGCTTGCGCGTCTGCCGTGATCGACAAGGCGGTCGTGCATTCAGCGATTCATCAATCAACCGTTGATCTTTTTGCAGACGGTAACGGAGATGAGAGGACTCTTGTTCAGTCGTCCTTGAGGATGATGCTGATGCCCCCGCTGGTTTCCAGTACGGCGGCGTCGATCCTGTCCAATGTTCCGACCCCCTGCTGCGCCCGGGCAGCCTCGAGCACGTCCGCTACGCTCACCCGCGCGCGGCGGAAAGCTTCCTGGTCGATTTTTCCGCCGCTGATGAGTACTGTCGGCGCACCATCCAGCCAAAGTGCCAACCGTGCCGATCTTCCCTTGAGGAACGCGAGCGACACGTCTGCGGCAAACAGCGTGACGATGAGAACGAACGCGTTCACGATCGAGAAATCGTCGCCCAGCAACGCCTGCTGCGTCGTCTCGGCGATGATCAGCAGGAGGACGAAGTCGAACGGCGTGGATTGCGCCAGGGTGCGGCGCCCCGACAAGCGGGCGACCACAAGCAGAACGAGGTAGACGGCCAAGCCGCGGATGACGGAGTCCATTCGAACCTCTCAGGGAAGGACGAGGATGTTCACCATCCGCGTCTCGCCGCCGATGGTCATGTCGAAGCGGGCCCAACCGAAATGCACGGATCGCATGCCAATAGAAACCTCGTGCGGCGGCGCGCCTTCCGTCGCGAACCGCAGGCGTTGAGCCGACGACATCAAGACGGTTTCCCGCGGCTCGGGCTGGATCCGTTCGATCGAGAACAGATCGAAGAACGGTTGCGAAAGGATGATCTCGGGCGGAACCTCCATGCCGGCGAAGCGGATGGAAAGGTCGTCGGACGCTTCCCACCGGGTGACGCGCGGCACCTCCACGACGGCGTTGTCGAAGCGGACCGTCTGTTTTTGAAAGACGCCGCCGCTGCCCGTGAAACCCAGCAGCGCGATCACGCAGACGAAGCCAAATACGGACCAGGCCACGCGCTGGAAGGTCCAGAACCGCCTTTGAAGCCGACGATGCTCCTCCAATTGAAGGCCGTCGTCCCGCATCGGTGGAATGACGATGTCCTCGTTCATCAGGTGCGCTCCGGATAGCCTGCCATTCCGAAACTTCCCGGGGGATGGCGCGGTTCCGCAGGGCAGCTACCGCGTCGGAAAAACCGCAACATATGGCGGACTATCGTACTTCAGGTGACGCGCAGACACCCACCCACCCTTCCGCGATTTTGGCAAAGTTCACTCAGGCATTCCAAGGATTGATAAGGTCAATGCCGCAGCCCGTGAAGTCCGGGATATTTCGGGTGGCAACGGTGGCAGACCACACGCATGCAATGGCGGCGATCTGACCATCAGCTTGGGCAAGTTCGCGGCCCGCAGCCCTGCGGATGGCGGCGATGTTCGCAAAGGCGACTGCGGCCGGACTATCAAAGGGGAGGACGCGTCCGGCAAAGTCCTCACGCACGATCTGGTGGATCATCTTGGTCAGTCCATCACGCCGCTTGCCTTCGTCCATAATCGCCACGCCATAGCGAAGCTCGGCCTCGGTGATTGTCGTCAGGTAAATGCGCGATCCATCCAGTCCAGCTAGCCAGTCCAGCACGCGCGGCTCCGGCGTCGGACGCAGCAGTTCCGAAACGACGTTGGTATCCAGGATGATCATCAGTCGAAGCGGGGCGGGGTACGGATCGCTTCGCGAGGCGGCAGGGAGAGATCCGCACCGCCGTAAGCGGCCACGCGAGAACGGATCATGGCGGCGAGGTTCACCGGCTGGCGCGGCTCAGCGACAACCTCGCGCAGGATTTCGCGGGCTTCCTCTTCCATGGATCGCCCATGCTCGGCTGCTCGGACACGTAAGCGCTGCTTGATGCCGTCGTCTAGGTTGCGAATTGTGATGCTTGCCATGGTCAGTCGCCCTCTGTCTTAATGGCAACATTAATCAATGATTGCATTGAAATCAAGAGCGCGGCTGCTCGCTGGATGTTTGTGTAGGCAGCGCGGCAGTGAACAACGTGAGATCTTCGTCCTTGAAGACCAGAAAACGTCAGATCGTAGCTTCCTTCAGTGTCCGATTTCCGAGGAGTAGCTCAGATCTTCAAGGCATTCTTAGATGGATACCCCAAGTCAAGGATCGTCGCCCACACGCGTTCACCGAGCTTGATGTAAAGCTCAACTGCGCACATTCGCTTTTCATAGGAATACATGAACTATCTCCAAGATAGTCCAACTTTTCGTTCGCACCCCACCGAGTCACGTCTCGATGGAATTTAACACCGATGAATTCCTTTCCACCTTCGGTGTTGACGGCCATCGCGATTATGGCCGCTACACTCATGATCCGCCTGCTTGGTATCAGTTATCCATGCGGGCGCATCACAACCTTGATGACACCATCTTCTTTGTCCCGGAATTTCCGATACATTTCCGGCGCGTCTTCAAGGCTGGCAGGGTGGGTAACAACGAAGCTGGGATCAATCTCGCCCGCTTCGATCTTTGCCAGCAGGGGCCGGGTATAAGCCTGCACATGTGTCTGGCCTGTCTTGATTGTTAATCCCTTGTTCATCATCGCGCCGATAGGTATCTTATCGCCCATGCCGACATAGACGCCAGGGATCGAGATTGTGCCGCCCATACGGCAACTCATGATGGCTTGCCGCAGAACATGAACCCGGTCTGTGGCAAGCAACGTGGCCGCCTTGATCTTGTCAACTACAGCGTCAACACCTCCATGCCCGGACGCCTCACAGCCGACCGCATCTATGCAACTATCGGGACCACGCCCATTGGTACGTGCCTGCAGCTCGTCGTAAACGTCGGTATCCGCGAAATTAATTATTTCCGCGCCTCCCGCAACTGCCATGGCCAAGCGTTCGGGAACCTCATCGATGGCAATAACACGACCTGCCCCCATCATAAGGGCGGAGCGAATAGCGAATTGTCCTACTGGACCGCAACCCCAAATGGCCACGGTATCCCCTTCTTCAATCTGCGCATTCTCCGCAGCCATGTATCCGGTGGGGAAGATGTCAGAGAGAAACAGCGCCTGTTCGTCCGTGATGTTATCTGGAACTTTAATAGGCCCAAAATCCGCCATGGGGACCCGTAGATATTCGGCCTGTCCCCCACAATAACCGCCCAACATATGGCTGAAACCGAACAGTCCGGCGGGAGAATGGCCCATTGCTTTGGCTGCCATTTTGGCGTTGGGATTCGTGCGTTCACAGGCTGAGAACAAGCCTTTTTTGCAGAACCAGCAGTCACCGCAGCTGATAGTGAAGGGTACGACAACCCGGTCGCCAATCTTCAGATTGGTGACTTCGGAACCCAGGGCCACAACCTCCCCCATGTTCTCATGACCAAGAATATCACCGCTTTCCATCGTCGGTTGATATCCATCATAGAGGTGAAGGTCCGACCCGCAAATCGCGCAGGCGGTAACTTTGATAATCGCGTCCCGCGGGTGCTTAATTTCGGGATCCGCCACGGTATCGACCCTGACGTCACCTTTTCCATGCCAGCAAAGTGCACGCATGCCATTCTCCCTACCTTGAGTTCACGGCGGATCAACGATAGCTGAGTAAAGATGTTCCGCTGGACCGCGGGGCCGTGTCTCAAAACTGGTGGACTGTTGATTTTAACCGAGACGTGACCCGGCGGAAAACAACAGCCTGATCGCACCCAAAGCCATGCAAGAACAGGATCGGGCGGTTCCCGCGGCCCGTCGTCCTGATGTTGTTGCGCAAGACGACCGACATGAATTTCCCGATGTGCAGGAAAGGGCCTGGAGGCCGCACCTTATGCGACAAAAGCCAATGGTCCAAAACGTTAAGGGAACGGCACGCTTCCCCCGCCCCCAGCCCGTTACGTTACGGGAAACTCCACCGTCACCCGCAGTCCGGTCGGGAGCCATTCCGTCGACATCGCTCCGCCCGAAGCCGAGATGATCCCTGTCACGAGTGTTGTACCAAAACCGGAATGGGCGGGAGCGGCATCGATCAGCGGACCGCCTTCCTCCACCCACGTCATGATCATTCGACCCTCCGTCTGGCTCCAATGAACGCTGATCGTGCCGTCTCCGGACCCAAGCGCGCCATACTTGATCGAGTTGGTGGCCAGTTCGTGCAGCAGCAGCGCAAGGGGGGTGGAGAGGCTTCCGTCAAGCACTCCTGTCCCGCCCTCGACCGTCACCTGCCCCCCGTAGGGAGACAAGACCGAACGGGACAGCACAATCGGGTTCAGGATAACCGTGACGGCCCGGTCGCTCTCGGATTGATGCAGTCCGATATCCGCGGCCCGCTCCAAAGCACCGATACGCTCGCGGGCCAGGGAAAGCGCATTCTCCGGCTCGCCCGACTTCCGTGCCTCGCGCTCGGACATCGACATCACACCCGACACCACGCTGAACAGGTTCTTGATGCGGTGCCGCATCTCGTGCGCCAGCATCTTTTCGCGCTCCATCGCACGTTCCAGCTCCTCCGCCGTGCGGAGCCTCTCCAGTGCCACGGCAACCGTATTGCCCATTGCCTGCACGAACGCGATGTCGTCGTGGCTGAACTTGCCGTCCTGCGTGCTGTCGACCTCCAGCACCCCGTAGGGCTCCGCACCGTCGCGGACAGGAACGTTCAGGGCCCGACGCACGCCGTGTTCGACCATCAGGACAGGTGTACGGAAACGCGTCTCTTCCTCCAGGTGATTGGAGATCACAGGCTGGCGGGTGTGGAAGGCATAGCCGGCCGGGCTTTCAAGATCGGCTCCGAGTGTGGCCACCCCGACGACGCCGTCCTTCCACCCGACGCCCGCACATACCAGAAGACGCGACGGATCCTCCCGGTCGCGTTCCAGATACTTGCACAAGTCCACGTTCATCCCGTCGGCGCAGGCCCGTGTCGCCTCTCCCAGAAGATCGAACCGTTCCTTGCAACGAAGGGCGAACAGCCCGAACGCTGACAGGATCTCCTGCTGGCGCAAGCGCCAGGATAGCTCGTCTTCCACGCTGGCACCGAACTCGGGTTCCACGACCGCCGCGTCCTGCGGCCTGATTTCGGGGGTGTCAGAGGACATCGTGATCTTGCAACCTTAAAGGAAGTCCGTTTCGGACAAAGTGTTCAGGCTTCGGATTGGCCCTCATTTCTGGTAAGTGCAAGCATCATCGCCTGTTCAATCGTATGCCCGCCGAAGGCTTGGCGATCATGAGTGCTTTGACATGCCGGGGATTTACACCCGACGCTCCGTAACCCGGGGCGAAGATGAACGGAATGCCCTGTGATCGCAGCACAACCGCGATTGCGAACGAGTTCAATCCGTGAAGGTCCACTTCCAGTTAAAGTCTCGACCTCTTTGCAGCGCGAGGGTAATGCTTCCGCCGCCACTTCCTCGCCCCTCGCCATGAATAGGTCAGACGTGCCTTCTCCCACCATTCCAACGCTGCTTGCCGATTTCCCGGCCGACTCTCCCCTCGGACCGGTGGGAACCTGGCCGGCCGAGTTGCAGATGCTGATGAAGACGATCGAGACGGCCGCTGCGGAAATCGTGGTGTTCTGGGGGCCGGACTATGTTGCCCTCTACAACGACACCTACGCCCCCACGATCGGGAACAAGCATCCCGAGGCATTCGGACGTCCGGCCAGGATTTACTGGAGCGAATTGTGGGACGACCTCCGGCCCCTTCTGGACAGGGTGCGCGATCACGGCGAGGTCGTGTCCGAAAAGGATCGCCCCTTCTACATCGAGCGCCACGGCCGGCCCGAGACCGTCACGTTCGACATCTCCTATTCGCCGGTGTTCGGAGCCGACGGGGCTGTCGCGGGAGTTCTGTGCATCGTCAAGGAGACGACGACGGCACGTGCGGCCGAGCGCCTTCGGCTGGAAAGCGAAGAGCGGTTCCGCAACATGGCGGACAACGCGCCAGTGATGATGTGGGTCGTCGATGCGACCGGATACTGCACCTATCTGAACACCCGCTGGTATGACTTCACCGGCCAGACGCCCGAGATCGCCGAAGGCTACGGGTGGTTGGATGCGACGCATCCGGACGACAAGCAGCGATCCGAGGAGATCTTTCTGAATGCGCTGAAGGATCATGCCCCCTTCAAGCTGGAATATCGCCTCCGCCGGAAAGACGGGGTCTATCGTTGGGCCATCGATGCCGCCGAGCCGCGCTTTGATCGGGAAGGCACGTTTCTGGGCTATGTGGGCTCGGTCATGGACATCGACGAACGGCACGAAATGGAGCGCCAGCTCAGCGACAGCCGGCGCGAACTGGCCGCTATTACCCATTCCATAGACCAGATGATCTGGACGACGCGGCCCGACGGCTACCACGATTTCTACAACGACCGCTGGTATGAATTTACCGGACTGACCCCCGGCAGCACCGACGGCGACGGATGGAACGATGTCTTCCATCCGGATGACCAGACGGAAGCGTGGACACGCTGGCGACACTCGATCGAAACCAGTGAACCCTACGAGATCGAATACCGGCTGCGCCATCATTCGGGGGAATACCGCTGGGTGATCGGTCGTGCGAAGGCGTCCAGGGACGACAAGGGCCATGTCCTGCGGTGGTATGGGACATGCACCGACATCCACGACTCTAAAACGCAGGAACTGCAGCGTGCAGCTTTGCTGGACCTGCAGGAAAACATCCGCGGTCTGGATGATCCCGCGGACGTCGCCTACGCGGCATCCCGGATTCTCGGGGACTTCCTGAAGGTGGACCGTGTGGGCTACGGGTTGGTCGACGAGGGTGGAGAAACCGTCGTCATCGACCGGGATTGGACATCCGATGCGGTCAGCAGCATCAGCGGGTTCCACAGGTTCAGGGACTACGGATCGTTCATCGACGATCTGAAGCAGGGCAGGATCGTCCTCTTCGAGGATGCCACACGAGATCCGCGGACGATCGATCATGCGCCGCGTCTTCTGGACATCGGTGCATCGGCCATCGTGAACATTCCCATTCGCGAAAACGGCACGCTCGTCGCAGTCCTGTTCCTCCATGCCCGCAATCCCCGGATATGGTCGCAGTCGGATATCGACTTCATCTGCGACGTGGCGGAACGCACGCGCCAGACCGTCGAGCGGCGCCGGGCCGAGCGGGAACTGCGGAACCTCGCCACGTCGCTCGAAGAACAGGTCGTCGAGCGCACCCGAGCCTTGCGCCAGTCAGACGCGCTGCTCCGCCAAAGCCAGAAGATGGAAGCCATCGGTCAGCTGACGGGAGGTGTGGCGCACGATTTCAACAACAACCTCGCGGTGATCATCAGCGGCCTGAACCTCATCCAGCGCAAGCTGAACCGCAGGCAGACAGAGGATCTGGATATGCTGATTGCGGGGGCGATGGAAGGTGCGCAGCGTGCCGCGACCCTCACGCACCGCCTTCTCGCGTTTGCACGGCGTCAGCCACTGTCGCCAGAGGTTGTCGATGGCAACCGCATGATCTCCGGAATGAACGAGTTGCTGTCCCGGACGCTCGGGGAGGCGATACGCGTCGAGACCGTTTTGGGAGCGGGTCTCTGGAAAACCTCGGCCGACCTCAATCAGCTGGAAAACTCTCTACTCAACCTCGCGGTCAACGCGCGGGACGCGATGCCCGAGGGCGGGCGCCTGACGATCGAGACGGCCAACGCTCATGTCGACGACGCTTACGGCACCTTGCACAATCTCACGCGGGGCCAATACGTCCTCATCGCCGTTTCCGATACGGGATCCGGCATGACGGAGGAAGTCATGAGCAAGGCCTTCGATCCGTTCTTCACGACCAAGGAAGTGGGGAAAGGCACGGGGCTCGGCCTCAGTCAGATCTTCGGCTTTGTCCGCCAGTCTCACGGCCATGTCAAAATCTATTCGGAACAGGGCGTGGGCACGTCGATCAAGGTGTATCTTCCCCGCTACTACGGAGACGATGAGCATCAGACCCCTGAAAAATGCTCGGAGGAGATGCCGGACGGCAGAGGCGAGGCCATCTTGCTGGTCGAGGACGATGACCGCGTCCGGAGTTTTACGGAGAATGCCCTGCGTGAGTTGGGCTATGTGGTCACCGCGGCGTCCAGCGGTCCCAAGGCGCTGGAGCTTCTTCGCAACGGGCTGAAGGTCGATCTTTTGTTCACGGACATCATCATGCCGGAGATGACCGGACGAAAGCTGGCGGACGCCGTCGCCGAATTCCTGCCGCATCTGCCCGTCATCTATGCGACGGGGTATACCAGCAATGCCGTGGTCCATAACGGCATCCTAGATCCCGGGACGAACTTTCTGCAGAAGCCCTACATGCTGACGCAACTGGCGCAGAAGGTGAGAAGCGTTCTGGATCAGGCAATGCCGAAGGCGGACTGACTGTAAGCTTGGCGTGCTGCACAGGCGGGCTTTAGCCTTCCGTTTTGAATGCAATCTCAAAGCGATCGGTATATATGCCGGCCGCTGCTCACCTGAACGTTATATCTGTTCGGCGTGAGCAACGCTCTTGGGCTTTATCTGCCCAGATCGGGCTGCGGGCCAAGCGCGCCATCGGCATGCTCTTGAACTCGCCCCTTCCCGTCGATGGAGGGACGCTGCGGCATACATGCAATCTAGCAATAAAAGCCGCCCCCGAAGGGACGGCAGTTTACTTCCTCACCGGAGGAACAGCAGCGATGGCAGTCGCTGTAATGACCTTATCCTGCCGTCTCCAATCAAGAAACCCTTATGGTGGTCGCGCCCGCGCATGTGGCAAAGCTGCCGCAAAATGCGCATCAAAGCAGCTGGTATCTCGTCACGAGTCCCAAGGAAACACAGACAGAAAAAGCGACCGGCGGTGTGCGGGCCTCGATGTACCAGCGCGGTTCGCGGCCTCGGCCACTTAGCGCCTCGCCCTAATCACGCAGGGCTTTATCGCTCTGATCATCCGTAGCTTTCCGCCTTGTAGCCGATCACTCAACATACGGCGGATTATCATACTTCAGGGGCGTCCACCTATCCAGGTCACCATGCACTGATCACCAGCTCCATTGTCTGAAAGGCAGCTAGTTTGCAGGGACACTCCTTCTGATAGAGCTTTTGCACGGAAGAGTGGGCAAATTGTCACAGCTTCATTTCAGTTTTTCCACGCGCAAGGTTCGTGGAGACTCTTCCCAAGGTAGGTAATACGATTTAAGGAATACCTTGAGGTTGTGCCGTGCTTGCGAACGAACCGTCTAGCCGCTTTCTTTCTGACGGCATGTATGTTCATGCCGGACCTTATGGTCGACCGCTGGTCACCGACAGTCCCGTATATCGGGATCAGGCTGAGCTGCAGACGCGACAACTTCGTCTGCTGAACGAACGGCGCATGCGCCTCAGGCAAAGCGTCCGCAAGACGAGGCCGAATTACTTCATTCTGGTGCCGACCCTGCGATGCAACATCCGTTGCGATTACTGCCAGGTATCCCGTGTCGCCGAGCACGCGAAAGGCTTCGACTGGGATGAAAGTCTTGCCGAACAGATACTGACTTTCGTTCTGGAAGCCTCGGCTCCTGAAGTCACCTTGGAATTTCAGGGTGGCGAGCCGCTCCTCCGTCTGGACATCATTGAGATGTTCCGCGCGCGAATGATCGCAGCGGGCAAATCCGTGAAGATCGTCATCTGCACCAATCTCCAGACAGTTTCCGATGCAGCTTGGTCTTTTCTGCAGAAGACGGATGTCTTGATCAGTTCGTCCTTCGACGGAACATGGGCCGCTCACGACCAACTGCGGACGCAGGATGCGAAGAAGTTGGAAGATTTTCGTGGCAATCTGGTCAGGGCACTTCAGGAATTTGGAAACGATCGCGTCAGCCTCGTGTCGACGCTCGATCCCCTCGATCCTCCTCCGGCCTCAGAGATCATCCGAAGTGCCCGCGAGCTTGGCATAAGTGGGCTGTTCCTCCGCCCTATCAATTACCAAGGTTTTGCCCGCAAGGCCTTCCGGGATGCCAAGGAAGATCAAAGATGGGATCGCTACTATCTGGATTTCATCGATACCCTTATCGCTCACAACCTCCAAAGCGATACCATTCTCGGAGAATACTACTTCGGCTACATCCTCCGTCGCATTCTGGATCCCAGGCGGGGCGAACACGTGGACCTGCGCAATCCGTCGTGGTTGGCGCACGACTACCTCGTCATTGACGAGAAAGGAGCGATTTTCCCGACCGACGAGGCCCGCATGCTGTTCAGAACGGGCCAGATCGATCTGCGCGTGGGCCATGCGGCTATGGGATTGGACCATGAGGTCGTGGATCAGCTCAATGTCCATGCCGACAACCGCTCGGATCCGGATTGCGCGACATGCGTCTATCAATCCGTCTGCGGCAGGGATCTCGTAGACGACCTGTCAAGGTATGGTCGCATCGACGGTTCACGACACGACACGCGACATTGTCAGCGCCATCTATCGATATTCGATCATGTCATGCGCAAGCTTGCCTCCGCCCCGGAAGATGAATTGCACATCATGGGACGCATGGCGGGCCTGAGCTCCCTAGATGCATCCGTCTATCGGGTGCATCATGGCTAGCACGAAGATCGAAGTGCGCGATTTTCCACCCTCCCTTCCCTCCCTCATCCGCCTCGGAACGGCGGAACAGGCCGGCAGGGTGCCCGCCGCCGGCCTGATCTATCGGGATACTTCGAGCGCGTGGTTCCAGATGAACAGCGAGACCTTCGAGGTTCGGACATCCGACGTCGATCAACTCATTGGCGACGTCATTTTGGTCAATCCGCACCGTGGAACCGCCGAAAGGATCATCCGGCAACAATCGGCCCACAATACGTTGCTCGTGACTGAGCGATGCGATCAGCTCTGTGTCATGTGTTCGCAGCCCCCGAAGGAGTATGAGCTCGACCTGTTCGAAGTTTACGAGGCGGCACTGGAACACGCACCGCAGGATGCCGTGATCGGTATTTCCGGGGGCGAACCTCTTCTTTACAAAGAACGGGTCTTCAGCTTGATCGAACAAGCGGCCATCCGTCGCCCGGATCTCGGGTTCCATATTCTCACCAATGCCCAGCATCTCGAAGACTCGGACATGGCCAAGCTTCGAAGCCTCCCCCACGAGCGTTTGCGCTTCGCCGTTCCGCTCTATGCGTCGGACTCGCAAGTCCATGATGAGATCGTCGGCAAGCAAGGTGCCTTCGATCGGCTTCTTTCCGGCATCTCGACGCTAATGGCGGCCGGTGCGGAAATCGAAATCAGAACCGTGATCATGCGCTCGAATGCCGGATTACTCGCCGACTTGGCGCACTTCCTCAGTTGGAACATGCCGGATATCGACCACTGGGCGATCATGCAGATGGAATACATCGGCTTCGCGAAAAAAAATTGGGCCTCGCTTTTCTTCGACCATTCGGTGAACGCCGCACCACTCCGCGATGCGATCGCCATTGCCGAGCAGCATGGCATAACGTGCCGGCTCTACAATACGCCTTTGTGCACGCTTCCTGAAGACCTCCGCACCCGTGCGCCTCGGACAATATCGGATTGGAAACAGTCTTACTTCCCCCAGTGCGGGACATGCAGCAAAAAGCAGGACTGCAGCGGGGTCTTCGCTTGGGCAAAACCGGAACACTCATTCAGCATCATGGAGCCGCTATGAAAAAGTTCTTGATCCCCTCGCTTGCCGCGGCAGGTTTTCTCATTCCGAACACCGGCAAGGCCACGAGCTTCATACCTGCCATGCAGGATGATGACGGTCTCTCGAACTTCACACAGCGGTTGGCCCTTCAGCACGAGTTCACGCTGGCGGCCCACCGATCGCACTCGTCGCACAGGTCCCACTCCTCGCATTCCTCCCACCGCTCCTCATCCGGCGGAGGATACTCCTATTCGGCACCGCGCACTCCGTCGTATACGGCTCCTCGCGCACCATCTTACACGCCTCCGAGCAACCCCTCGGCCCGCCCCACGCCATCCGCGCCGCTCTACGCTCCCACGCCCTCAGCTCCCACCACGCCTTCTACCCCTCGGGTGCTGCCCGGCAATTCTGCCAAATTCACCGAGATCGTCAGGCGGGTGCAGACTGCTCTGTTCTCTTATGGCTATTACAGTGGACCTATCGACGGGATCATCGGCCCCGCATCTCGCTCAGCGCTCACTCGCTTCCAAACCGACTATTCCTTGAACGTGACGGGAACGATCACACCGGAAGTCCTAGATGCGTTCGGCATAACGGCGAGGTGAATGTCGGGAGAGGATTGAAATGAGCCTAAGTGGTGCGATCGTCTTTTTTGAGGGCTAAGAAGCGCGCCACTGGTGAGTTGCTTTGGGAATAGGCTGACATTCTAATGCCGCAGGTTGAGCGAAATTTCTTGGCAAAAAAAGCCGTTCAGCGCTTGTCCGCGCGGTTTGGCTTGTGACTGAAGCTGAGCAACAGAAGGCTGAAGGCTTACGGCAGCCTAAGTGAATGATCGTCAGAAATCGCCGGGCTTGAGATGCTGTTGCGCAAGCCCGCTGCACGCGTTTCCACAGGTAGTTCAGCATTGATGAAGATTGATGGCGCCCGATCCATTGAAGAACCTCGCCGTCGAGAACAAATCCAGAATGGAAAAGTTTACCATGACCACCAAGAGCGCCGACGAATACCTTGCTGCACTGGCTGACGCGCTCGCGATCAGCGAGACGCGCTACGATCAAGCCTGCCGGAGCTACGCTTCGCTCGGAGCTTGGTTGCATCGCCCGGACTCGACCGTTCTGCGCTACGACCCGCAGATCTACGTGCAGGGGTCCTTCCGTCTCGGCACGGCGATCCGGCCGCTGAACGACGAAGAGGAATATGACGTCGACTCAGTGTGCGAGCTGCGCCTGCTCGCCACGGTCGACCTCAGCCAGAAGGCTTTGAAGAAGCTCGTTGGCGACGAGATCAAAGCGTACCGCGTCGCGCAGAGCATGGTAAAGCCCGTGACAGAGGGTAAGCGTTGCTGGGTGTTGTCCTACTCCGACGGTGCGCAGTTCCACATGGACATCGTGCCGGCGGTTCCGAATAACTCGCGCCAGAAGCTGCTGCTAGAGGCACGCGGCCTCGACACGCGTTGGTCGGAGACGGCCATCGTCATCACCGACGTGCGGTCGCCGACTTACGAGCACATCTCCGACGACTGGCAGCGGTCCAATCCCAAGGGATACGCGAAGTGGTTCCAGCTGCGCATGGGGCCGATCTTCAAGCGGAAGCGACGTGCGATCGCGGAATCGGTGCGCGCTAGCGTCGAGGACATCCCGGAATACCGCGTGCGGACGCCGCTCCAGTCCGCGATCATGATCCTGAAGCGTCACCGCGACGGCATGTTCGTCGACCGGTACGAGGAGCGGCCGATCTCGGTTATCATCACGACGCTGGCCGCGCACGCCTACAACGGCGAGGAGAAAATCTCTAACGCGCTGTACGCGATACTGGCGAACATGGACCGCTTCATCGAGCGCGACGGACGGACCCTCATCATTCGGAACCCATCCGATCCGCTCGAGAACTTCGCCGATAAGTGGCCGACGCATCCCGAGCGGCAGGATGCGTTCTTCGAGTGGCTCGCGCAGGCGCGGCAAGACTTCGGGCAGCTGGCGCAGCAAGTGGAGCGTCGCCGACTCGTCGAGAGCGTCGCGCCTCGGATGGGTGCCATCGCCGAGAAGGCGGCCGCCCGCATGGACCCTCCCTCGGGCAGCATGCTCCGCCCGGCCGCCTCGGCCGCGATCATCGGGACGGGCGCGGCGAGCGCCCCCGCCTTCCCGAACACCCGCCGCGAGCCGACCTCCCCCAAGGGCTTCGCTTGATCTGGTGGGGCGAGCAGCCCGGCCGCGCCCACTCCGAGCGGAACGCGATCGGCGATCTCGCCGAGAATAGTCCCTGGCTGGCCAACGTCGAGATGCGTCTCGCCGGCACCCAACTGGCGTTTGACTTCGAACTCGAAGTCGGCGAGCGCACAATACCGCTGACGCTCGTCTACCCCGACTTCTTCCCGGACGCGGCACCTTCCATGCTAACGCGAAACCGCGAGCTGCTGTCCGGTCACCAATACGGCCCGTCGGGGGAACTCTGCTTGGAGCATCGGCCGGACAACTGGACACCCGACGTCACCGGCGCGATGATGATCGAGAGTGCGCACCGCCTGCTGTCGTCAGAGGACGAGACCGGGCGGCCAGCCCCTGCCGACCACCGGACGACGCGGGCGCAGTGGATGCGACACTCGGCGTTCCGCTTCCTGTTCTCCCAGGACACGCTAACCGGGCTGGGGTCGATGGCCGAAGGCCAAGTCGCCGAGGGGCAGATGCAGGAGCAGGACGTCGCTGGCACCTACGTGGCACAGCTGTCCAGGATCGGTACGGCGGACGCACCCCTGTGGTCGGAAACAAAGAACCGCGGCGGGGAAGTGCGGTCTTTTCCGGCGGTCGTGGTGCGCGTGCCGGCAGGCGGCTGCCGCGCTTTAAAGGATTTCGACGAGTTCAAGGCGCTGCTTTGGGCGCATGGCCACTCGGGCCTCGCGATGGAACTCAAGGACGGCTCAGACCTGATCGGCATCGTGTTGTTCGACGGACAGCGCATTCACGTCCCGATGGTGTTCGGCGACCCGGGCGCGCGGAAGCTGATCAGCTATGACCCGGTATTCGCCGAAGCGGACGGCGTCAGGCTCGACCCCGAATACGAGCGGCTCAAGACGTCCAAGGTCGCGATTGTCGGCTGCGGCTCGGTGGGTTCGAAGGTGGCCGTGCAACTCGCCCGGTCGGGAGTGGGCAGATTCGTGCTCGTCGATGGCGACGTGTTGTCGGCGGGCAACCTCGTTCGCAACGAACTCGACTGGCGCTCGGTCGGGGTCCATAAGGCACCGGCACTCGGAGCGCGGCTGATGGAGGTCAACGCCGACTGCACCTTCACCGCCCGCACGAACCCACTTGGCGGACAAGAGAGCGGCGCGATGGCCGCCGCGACGATGGCGGCGATCGAGACGTGCGACCTTATCATCGACGCAACCGCCGATCCCGGCGTTTTCAACCTGTGCTCCGCAATCGCTCGCCGCGCTGAGAAGCCGATGTGCTGGGCGCAGGTGTTCGGCGGCGGCGCCGGCGGTATCGTCGTGCGGCTACGGCCCGATCTTGACCCGACACCGCTGACGGCGCGGCAGAGGATCGAGGCCTGGTATTCTGAGCAGGGCGTCGACTGGCCCGACAACGGATCGGCGAAGCCATACGAGAACACCGGCGCCGAAAGCGTCCCACTGATTGCCGACGACGCCGACGTCGCCGTCATCGCTTCGCATCTGTCGCGCTTCGCGATCGACGTGCTCGCCCGGCCCGAGGCGACGGCCTTCCCCTACTCCGCCTACGTGATCGGGCTCAGTGACCGATGGCTGTTCACCGCCCCGTTCGACGTCCGTCCGATTGACCTTGGCGTAAGTGATGCCTGGGGTACGGAGCCGGGGACAGCCGACATCGCGGCACTCAAGGAGCTTCTGGCAAACCTGACCACGAAGACGAATGATGAGGATTGAGATCACGCCGGACGTCAAGGTCACGCTCAAGCGCTCGCTTCGCGCCGCCGGTCGGCGCGAGATCGGCGGGGTGCTTATGGGCGAGCAGATCGAACCGGGCCACTTCCGCGTCGTAGACCTGTCTGTCGACAACGAAACTGGGAGCCGCGCGCACTTCGTGCGGAGCCCTGAAGCGCACGCCGACGCGCTAGACGCGTTTTTCCGTCGAACGGAGAACGAATACGAACGATTCAACTACTTGGGCGAGTGGCACTCCCACCCGCAATTCCCCGTTACGCCCAGCGTCCAAGACGCGGCGTCGATGCTCGACCTAGTCCACGGCGAGCGCGACATCGACTTCGCGGTGCTACTCATCGTGAGGCTCGACTGGTGGCGATGGATCGCCAGCTCGTGCACCCTGTTTCACCGCGGCCACCAGCAGTCCGCTGTCGAGATTTTGGAGAGATGACCATGCTCAACCATTTCCTGCGCTCGCTGATCGACTGGGTGTTCAGGCGGCAGTCCGTCGGCGCCTCCCTGATCAAGGTCGGCGTCCCGCTGTACGCACTGGTCCTTGCCAGCCTGACCATCGGTGTCAGGATCCCCACCAAAGACGGCCCGTTCGTCTTCTCATGGGATACCTCTGGTGGCGCCGCCGCGCTAAGCTGGGGCGTTTTCATTGTCGCCACGGTCATCGTGCTGACGGGCCTGTTGCTGGTCGTCCGCGACGTCCGCCGCGAAAACCGCAAGAAGGTCATCGTCATAGAGGCGCGCGGCCTTCGCGACTGGCAGGGCGAGCCGCTGGAGAAGACGATCCCCATCTCGGTGCCGGGACGGCGCGACCCGTTCGTCGTCGATGTCCGGCAGGGGCTGGTCGACGGGCAGATCGTGAGCGCGGAACGCTCCCTGCAGAAGCTGAACGGTGTGCCCGACGACATCGCCCGCCGGACCGTCGGCACCAATCGGGCCGACGTCTCCTTCGCGCTCGGCGGCCTGGCTCCCGTTCCCCTCCTCTTCTTGCTTGGCGTGATTGTTGACGACGAGCACCGCACTCTGTTCATGGATTGGGACCGCAAAGCGCACACCTGGCGACCGCTCGACGAGGACGACGACGGGAGGCGCTTCGACGTCATCGGACTCGGCGCAGTCGCCGGCGGCACCACCCGCGCCGCGCTCTGCATCTCCGCCTCCTATGACGTGCTTGACTCCGACGTGCGCCTAGTCGAGCCGACCGCGCCGATCATTCGGATGGACCTGCAGGACCGATCGACTGCGTCGCATTGGTCGGATGCGAAACAGCAGCAACTTGCCCAGCAGTTTCTCGACACGGTCATGGCGCTCTCACGGCAGGGCGTCACCGATATCGCGCTGTTCCTCGCGGCGCCAGCCAGCCTTTCGCTCAGGTTCGGGACCGTCTATGACAAGCGCAACCTACCGGGCGTGACCGTGAACCAGTTCGAGCAAGCGGACGCGCGAAAGTTTCCGTGGGCAGTTCGCATGCCGGTCGCGGGTCTGGCTACCCCTGAGCTGGTGCAGCGCTGATGCCCGACACACCCGTGCCGGTGGCCCCGGCGATCAACGTCGCGAAGCTCGGCCACTCGATGATCGACCTGGCTTCTGCCGAGTTCACCCGCGACGCGATACGGGGTCGGTAGCCTAGAGGCGGTTGGCTGACCAAACATCTACCCTTACACTTGACCCCACCGTCCGGTCAGTTCAGATGAGGGACGATCATTACGGTCGGCGCGAATAAAAATGCATATTGCGATGCCATAAATTCGCCTATACCCATACCCGATTCTCAGGGTTACCCCCCTACCCGAAAACCTCGCACCTAAGTACCGTAACTCCCGAAGCACCCATATGGAGTAGCGGAATAACGTAAGTCGGGTGTACTCGAAAATCCGGTAGCGCCAACTGCGGTTGACGCATTGTAGCCTGTTCTGGGCCTGAATAGAGAAAGCTCTAGGAGGCCCCGATATGGCAAAGAAACCTGCATCATCTGCTGTTGCTGAAGCCCCCCCCGCAAAGGGCGGCAAGAAGACGGAGTCCTCCACAACCAGGATCTTCGGTGCCAAGGTTATGGAGCACGGCTACACAGCCTTGCCCAACATCCTTCTCCGGGCCCAGAACAAGCTTGAGATCACGACAACGCAGTTCAACATCCTGGCTCAGTTGCTCAGCTACTGGATTGATCCCAAGCGCCCTCCCTTTCCCTCCAAGAAAGAACTGGCAGGACGGATGGGGATCACTTCTGACACGTTGAGGATAAATGTTGCGAAGCTGGAAAACATGGGGCTCATCCAGCGTGAGCAACGCAAGACGGCCTCAGGTGACTACGGATCGAATACTTATCTGCTGGATGGGCTCGTCCGGAAGCTCAACAAGCTGGAGGTGAAGTTCGACGAGGAACGCAAGGAGAAGGAGCGGCTTCGGAGCACCGTAGAAGCACGTAGGCCGCGCAAAACGATCAAACCTCCGACCGGAGGCACCAATGGCAAGGCTTAACAAACGTATTCTATGCTTTGTCGACGAGTGTGGAACCGCCGGTGCCGAAGACTTTGCACTGGGATGTGTGATGCTTTGGGCACGAGACTGCGGCCGGGCGGACAAAGCTCTTAGCGATCTTCTTGAACCCAACGTGAACGAACTGCATGCGCAGCAACTGTCGAACGGATACCTGCAAGGGCTGCTTGGACGTTACGATCAAACTGACCGTCCGAATGGCATGGTGATGCTGAACCGTAAGGCCACAGTGACGGTAGGTAGCAGACCTCAAGTATATGCCATCAACGTCATCGAGACCGTGAAGACGGCCATGGGACAGTTTCGGGAGGAAACCGGCATTCGGGGGCGGAATTTGGGAAATATCGAGCTCATCCTCGATCGGAACGCCCAGAACACTCATGAGGAGTTCATGACCAGCATCCGGGCCGCCATGAGAGATGATGGACGTTTCCGTGCTGTCGAGCATGTAACTCAAATCGACTCGGCCGCGTCACGCATGCTCCAGCTCGCTGATATCATCGCATATGCGCGCACCTGGATCAGGAATAGCGAACAGAATGCCCGGGGCTTGCGCGACAACTACAATATCAGGGTTCTCTGAAACAGAAAAAGCCGCCAACGGCGGCTTTTTGTGTGCGGCTGGCAACCGACTTCTTTGAAAGTCGGGTCACCGCTGTGCGCGCCCTGCACACGGCATGGCGGGTCACGTTTCAAAAATAGGACTGCGCCCCCCCTATGTCAACCTTCGCTTTCAGGGGGGCGGAGGCTTAGCAACATCTTAACATCTAAGAACAGCGCACAGTAAGACTAGATCTACGTTGTGCTGTCCCGGCAACGCGCTACCGTCATGCGGCTGCACCCATAGCGCCGGGCAAGATCCGAAACAGTCACTCCTGCCTCCAGCTCAGCGCGAATACTCTGCTTCTGTGTCTCTGATAAAGATGACGGTCGCCCGATTGTCTTACCCTGAGACCGGGCACGCGCCATACCTGCGTGGGTCCGCTCGATTAGCAACTCCCGCTCGAACTGCGCAACGGCATTCAGGATGGTCATGGTGAACTGGCCGGCGGGGCTGGTCAGGTCGCTGCCGCCCAGGGCGAGACAATGAACACGCACCTGCATTCCGGTAAGCAATCTCACGGTCTGCGCCACGTCCATCGCGTCGCGCCCGAGACGATCCATCTTCGTGACCACCAGCACATTACCCTCCTCCAATCGATCGACCAAGCGGGCGAACATGGGCCTCTGCTGCGCGGGCACACTGCCCGAGATCGTTTCGGAAACGATCCGGCGCTTCGGGATGATGAAGCCGGCCGTCTCCAGCTCCTGCACCTGGTTCTCGATGGTCTGCTGAATGGTGGAGACGCGGACATAGGCAAAGGTGCGGGACATGGGCCAAAACTGTTCAGAAGGGTCGTTCATATCTTATATGTTCACAACCCCCGTGCAACACCCGTTTTGAGCACTCTTCCCTGCCCCTGCTCAAAACCGTTCGGTTGTGAGCAGGGTAAGACGCTGACTTTAGCAATGCCAAGGCCGCCGTTCGACCTGAAACCACAACTTAGGCATTAATGTCTAAGAATTGAGGAGTAGGTCAGTCACCTTGATGGCCATCTTGCGAATACGCTCCCGATCTCGTCCGTCTTCGCCATTGCGTAGCAATGGTCTTACCGCCTCCACCTATCCCGAGGCATGGTATCAACTGTAGAATTCGGGCGCCTTCTTGAACGTCGCCCACGCGTCCGGATCATGCCCGGTCACGACGTCCGCATCCACCTTCGTGGC
>NZ_JBNJLK010000013.1:0-61192 GCF_051195255.1 Falsirhodobacter sp. 1013
TCGCCCAGGCCAGCCTCGACCCGAAACTCTTCGCAACCCTGTTCCACGTTGGCTGAAGAGGCAAGAGAACGGAGGGCGGCGATCGATCTGCGGCCTGTGGGCCACGTGATCGGCCTGCTGGTCGTGGCGCTGGGGGCGGCGATGCTGGTGCCCGTCGTCTTCGACGCCTTCGCCGGCGACGGGCAGGGGCCGATCCTGTTCCAGATTTCGTTGCTGACCATGGTGACGGGCGGGCTGGTGGCGCTGGCCTGCGCCAACGGCGCGCGGGGCAACATGACCCTTCAGCAGATCTTCCTGCTGACGGTGGGCGTGTGGGTGGCCTTGCCTCTGTTCGGTGCGCTGCCCTTCGTCGCGGGGGCCACGCAGGCCAGCTTCACCGACGCGATGTTCGAATCCGTGTCAGGGATGACCACGACGGGGGCGACCGTCTTCGTGGGTCTGGACGACCTGCCCGTCGGCATCAACATGTGGCGGATGATCCTGCACTGGCTGGGCGGGCTGGGGATCGTGATCGTGGCCATGCTGTTCCTGCCGGTGATGAAAGTCGGCGGCATGCAGTTCTTCAAGTCCGAAGGGTTCGACACGCTGGGCAAGATCCTGCCGCGGGCGATGGACATCTCCTCGGCGCTGATCCGCATCTATGTGGGCATGACGATCGCCTGCGTGCTGACCTACAACGCGATGGGGATGAACGGCACGGACGCGCTGATGCACGCGCTGTCCACGGTGTCGACGGGGGGGTTTTCGTCCTACGACGCGTCCTTCGGGGTGTTTTCGGGGCCGCTGGAATACGCCTGCGTCTTCTTCATGCTGGCCGCGACACTGCCCTTCATCCGCTATGTGCAGATGATGCAGGGTTACTACACCCCGATCTGGCGCGACCAGCAGGTGCGGGCCTATCTGCGCTGGAACCTGTACGCGGCGCTGGCCATCGCGGTGTACCACATCTGGGTGGACAACGTTTCCACCCCCACCGCCTTCCGCGAGGCGCTGTTCAACGTCGCCTCCTCCTTCTCCGGCACGGGGTTCGTCAGCACCGACCTGTCGCAATGGGACACGTTTCCGCTGCTGATCATCATCATCGTGGGGCTGATCGGGGGGTGCACGTCCTCCACCGGCTGTTCCGTGAAGGTGTTCCGGTACCTGATCCTGTTCGAAGCGATCAAGGTGCAGATCAAGCGCCTGCGTTCGCCCAGCGCGGTGATCGCCGTGCGCTACGAGGGCAAGGTCGTGACGCACGACGTGCTGGATTCGGTCATCCTGTTCTTCACGATGTTCCTTCTGACCTTCGGCGTGCTGGTCGTGCTTCTGTCGCTGACGGGGCTGGACGTGCGGGCCTCCATCACGGCGGCCTGGACCTCCATCGCCAATGTGGGGCCGGTGTTCGGGGCCGGCGTGCGGCCCAGCGGCGCGCTGACCGATTTCCCCGACAGCGCCAAGTGGATCATGATCATCGGCATGCTTCTGGGCCGGTTGGAGCTTCTGACCGTCTACGTCCTTCTCATGCCGCGCTTCTGGATGCGTTGACGCCTCCCCCCGTGCCGCCTATGCAATGGCGGACCGCGAACGAAGGAGCCGTCATGACCGCCACCATGCCCCCCCGCAGTTTTCAGGAGATCATCCTGCGGCTGATGACCTATTGGGGATCGCGAGGTTGCGCCGTCCTTCAGCCCTACGACATGGAGGTGGGGGCGGGCACGTTCCACCCGGCGACCACGCTGCGCTCGCTCGGCTCCAAGCCCTGGGCGGCGGCCTATGTCCAGCCGTCGCGCCGGCCCACCGACGGGCGCTATGGCGAGAACCCGAACCGGCTTCAGCACTACTACCAGTATCAGGTGATCCTGAAGCCTTCGCCTCCCGATCTTCAGGCGCTGTATCTGGGCTCGCTGGAGGCGATCGGCATCGACATGGCCCTGCACGACATCCGCTTTGTCGAGGATGACTGGGAGTCGCCTACGCTGGGCGCTTGGGGTCTGGGCTGGGAGGTGTGGTGCGACGGCATGGAAGTGTCGCAGTTCACCTATTTCCAGCAGGTCGGCGGCCATGACTGCAAACCGGTGAGTGGAGAGCTGACCTACGGGCTGGAGCGTCTGGCCATGTACGTGCTGGGCGTCGATCACGTGATGGACATGCCCTTCAACGATCCGGCCAGCCCGACGCCGCTGACCTATGGCGACGTGTTCCGTCAGGCCGAACAGGAATACTCGCGCTGGAACTTCGACGTGGCGGATACCCACATGCTGCTGCAGCATTTCGTGGACGCCGAGGCCGAATGCGACCGCATCCTGGCCGCGCCGGAAACGGACGCGGCCGGCCGCCGGATCATCATGTCGCAGCCCGCCTATGACCAGTGCATCAAGGCGAGCCATCTTTTCAACCTCATGGACGCGCGGGGCGTGATCTCCGTCACCGAACGGCAGGCCTATATCGGGAGGGTGCGGGCGCTGGCCAAGCGCTGCGCCGATGCCTTCGTGATGACCGACGCCGGCGCCTCCCACTGACGGATACCTGACATGCCCGATCTTCTGCTCGAACTCTTCTCCGAAGAAATCCCCGCCCGCATGCAGGCCCGCGCGCGCGCCGATCTGCAAAAGCTGGTCACCGACGGTCTGGTGGAGGCGGGGCTAACCTACGCCTCGGCCGGGGCGTTTTCGACCCCGCGCCGCCTGGTTCTGGCGATCGAGGGGCTGACCGCCGAATCCCCCACCGTGAACGAGGAGCGCAAGGGCCCGAAGGCCGACGCCCCCGAACAGGCGCTGGCGGGCTTTCTGCGCGGCCTTGGGATCACGGATGCTGCTCCCGTCATGGCGCTGGCCGGCCAGCCTTCGGGCGCACATGTCCACCTGAACGGTGTCGTGCTTGAGGTGCGGGACGACAAGAAGGGCCAGCTGCTGTTCGCCCGCGTCGCGAAGCCCGGCCGTCCGGCGACCGACATCGTGGCCGAGGTGGTGGAGCGGACCATCCGCACCTTCCCTTGGCCCAAATCCATGCGCTGGGGCACGGGGCAACTCCGCTGGGTGCGCCCCTTGCATTCGATCCTGTGCCTGCTGACCACCGAAGCGGGCAGCGATGTCGTGCCGGTGACGGTGGATCACCTGACGGCCGGCAACACGACCGAAGGCCACCGCTTCATGGCGCCTGGCCGTTTCGCCGTGTCGTCCTTTGACGATTACCGCGCCAAGCTGTCGCGCGCCCATGTCGTGCTGGACAGCGCCGAGCGTGAGGCGATCATCTGGAACGACGCCACCACCGCCGCCTTCGCCCAGGGGCTGGAGGTCGTGGAGGACAAGGGCCTGCTGGCCGAGGTGGCCGGCCTTGTCGAATGCCCCGTGGTGCTGATGGGCACCATCGGCGAGGAGTTCTTGGGCTTGCCGCCCGAGGTTCTGCAGACGTCGATGAAGGAGCATCAGAAGTTCTTCTCGGTCCGCGCCCCCTCGGGCCGGATCGAGAAGTTCGTGACCGTCGCCAACCGCACGACGGCGGATGAGGGCGCGACGATCCTGAAGGGCAACCAGAAGGTGCTGTCGGCCCGCCTGTCGGACGCGCGCTTCTTCTGGGACAACGACCTGCGCGCCGTGAAGGCCGAAGGGCTGGAGGGCATGGGCGCGGGCCTTGCCAGCGTCACCTTCCACAACCGGCTGGGCAGCCAGGCCGACCGCGTGGCCCGCATCGCCGATCTGGCCGAACGTCTGGCCCCGAGGGTGGGCGCGGATGCGGCACTGGCCCGTCAGGCCGCGCAGGTGGCCAAGGCCGACCTGCAATCCGACATGGTGGGGGAGTTTCCCGAGCTTCAGGGCTTGATGGGCCGCTACTATGCCGAAGCCGCTGGCCTTGACCGCCAAGTGGCCGAGGCGTGCCAGTGGCACTATTCGCCGCTGGGCCCGTCCGATGTGGTGCCGACGGCGCCCGTCACCGTCGCGGTGGCGCTGGCCGACAAGATCGACACGCTGACGGGCTTCTGGTCCATCGACGAAAAGCCCACGGGGTCGAAGGACCCCTTCGCGCTGCGCCGCGCCGCGCTGGGCGTGATCCGATTGGTGCTGGAAAATGGACTGCAGTTGAGTTTGGCAGAAGTGTTCGCGAACCACGGCATCGCGATCCTGAACGACGCCGTGGCAGACGTGAAGGAGGGTGACACCATCATCGCGACCGGCCCGTCGAAGCGGATCAAAGCGGAGTGGGATGTTGCCGTGCCGACTGAGGAAGGACGTCGTCTTACGATCCACGGTGGCAAGTTTGAGGAAGGGGAGGCCGCCCAGCTTCTTTCCTTCTTCCACGACCGGCTGAAGGTCTACCTGCGCGATCAGGGTGTGCGGCATGACGTGATCGACGCCTGCCTTGCCATGCCCGGCAATGACGATCTGGCGCTGCTGGTGCGCCGGGCCGAAGCGCTGCAGGCCTTCCTTGGGACCGAGGATGGGACCAACCTGCTGCAAGGCTTCCGCCGCGCCAACAACATCCTGAACCAGGCCGAGGCGAAGGATGGGGTCGAATATTCCTTTGGCGCCGACATCAAGTTCGCCGAAGGCGACGAGGAGCGGGCGCTGTTCGCGGCACTGGACGCGGCCGACGCGCAGATCCGCCCCGCCCTTGGGGCGGAGGATTTCGGCGCCGCCATGTCGGCGCTGGCGGGGCTGCGCGGCCCCATCGACGCCTTCTTCGAAGCGGTTCAGGTGAACGCCGAGAACCCGATCCTGCGGCGCAACCGTTTGAACCTGTTGCACCGCATCCGTTCGGCTTGCGCGCGGGTGGCGGACCTGACGAAGATCGCCGACTGAACGAGCCATTGGCGAAAGGGCGGGGCGCAGCTATCATCCTTGGATGATGAACGCGCCCCTTCACGACCATATCCCCGTCACGCCGACGCAAAACGTCTCGGCGGCCCTGCACGGCTGGCGGGCGAAATGCCTGCAACGGCTGATCCGGCTGGACATTCCGGTGCCGCTGACCGTGGCGCTTCCCATTCCGACGGTGCGCGCCATCGCGCAGGGGCAGCCCATTGATTGCGCCCGCATCCTGTCGCGCTTCGGGCCGGCGCCGCTGGTTTCGGTGCGTCCCAGCCCGCAGGGGACCGACTGGGGCGGCCCCGCCACGCTTCTGAACATCGGCATGAACGCGGCACGCCACGCATCCCTTGTGCGGTCGCACGGGCAGACGGCGGCCGACCGGCTGTATCTGCGTTTCGTGCAAAGCTATGCCATTCACGTCGCACGTCTGGACCCCGACGCGTTTGACGGCATCGATCTGGCCGAAGCCTTGCGCGCCTATCACGACGAAACGGACGAACCTTTTCCCGAAGATCCCGCCCGCCAGCTGATGGAAGTCACCCGTTCCATGTCCCGCGCGTGGGAGGGGACAAGCGCCCGCCTGCTGCGTCACGCCAAGGGCGCACCGGACGATGCGGGGCTGGGGCTTCTGGTGCAGCAGATGGCGCAGGGACTGGGGCAGGGGCTGTCCGGCTCGGGCGTGATCCAGTTCGTGAACGGGGCCACCGGTCGCGCGCAGATCACCGGCCGCTTTCACAACCAGAGCCAGGGGGGCATGGCGCTGGCCCCCGATGCCGCGCTGTACCTGACCCGCGACGCCCGCGGCCCCTCGCTGGAGGAACTGGCCCCCGACATCTTCGCCGACCTGATCCGTCACGGGGCCCGCTGCCGCGCCCATCTGCGCGAAGAGATGCAGATCGAGTTCACGATCGAGAACGGCGATCTGTCGGTGCTGGACGCGATCCGGGTGCAGCGGTCGTCGCGCGCCGGCGTCCGGATTGCCGTGGCCCTGGCCGAAGATGGCGTCATCCCCCGTCAGGAAGCCGTCCTGCGCATCAAGCCCCGCGACCTGTCCGAGGTGATGCACCCGCAGGTCGATCCCCGCGCCGCGCGGGACCGGATCGTGAAGGGCATCGCCGCCTCTCCGGGCGCGGCGGTGGGGCGGATCGCCTTCACCTCGGTCGCGGCGCAGACCTTTGCCGCGCGGGGGGAGCCGTGCATACTTGTCCGCCGCGAAACCACGCCTGAGGATATCCGGGGCATGCATTCCGCCGCCGGCGTGCTGACCGAACGCGGCGGTGTCACCAGCCATGCGGCCGTGATCGCACGGGGCCTCGGGGTGCCTTGCGTGGTGGGCGCGGGCGATCTGCGGCTGGATCTGCGCGAACGGGTCCTGACGCTGGCGGACGGGCGCATCCTGCAGGAAGGCGACATCATCACGCTGGACGGATCGACGGGGGAAGCGCTGGCGGGTGCCGTGGACATGCTGTCCCCCTCGCTCGACGACAACTTCCGCACGCTGCTCGACTGGGCCGACGCGGGGCGGGACATCGGCATCCGCGCGAACGCCGACACGCCCACGGACGCCGAACTGGCCCGCCGCTTCGATGCCGAAGGCATCGGCCTGTGCCGGACCGAGCACATGTTCTTCGAAGAAGACCGCCTGACGGTCATGCGCGAGATGATCTTTGCCGACACCTCCACCGACCGGGCGGCGGTTCTGGCGCGGCTTCTGCCAATGCAGCGCGAGGATTTCATCCGCCTGTTCACGATCATGTCAGGAAAGCCCGTCTGCATCCGGCTTCTGGACCCGCCGCTGCACGAATTCCTGCCCCAGACGCGCGAAGGACTGCGCGCCTTGGCCGAGGCGCTGGACCGTCCGCTGTCCGACGTGACCCGCCGGGCCGAAGCGCTGGCCGAGTTCAACCCGATGCTGGGAATGCGCGGCGTCCGCCTTGGCATCGCCTGGCCCGAGATCTACGAGATGCAGGCCCGCGCCATCTTCGAGGCGACGCTGGATTGCGCTCGTCAGGGCATCCGCGTGGTGCCGGAAATCATGGTCCCCCTCATCTCGGCCCGGCGCGAGGTGGAGTTGGTCCGCGCACGCATCGACGCCGTCGCCTCGGCCGTGCGGATGCAGTCGGGGGCGGCCTTCGACTACCGTCTGGGCGCCATGGTGGAAACGCCGCGGGCGGCGCTGCGGGCGGGCGATCTTGCGGTAAACGCAGCGTTTTTGTCCTTCGGAACGAACGACCTGACGCAGATGACCTATGGCCTGTCGCGCGATGACGCGGGCCGCTTCATGGGCGCCTATATCCAAAGCCGCGTCTTTCCCGAAGACCCCTTCCACGTTCTGGACACGGAGGGTGTGGGAGAGCTTCTGCTGATCGGCGCCGAACGCGGCCGCAAGGCCCGCCCTGACCTGATCGTGTCGCTGTGCGGAGAGCATGGGGGCGATCCCGACTCCATCGCGTTCTGTCGCAAGGCGGGGTTCAACTACATCTCCTGCTCTCCGTTCCGGGTGCCTTTGGCGCGGCTGGCGGCGGCGCATCTGGCGCTGTCGGAACGGGTGACGCCGGTGGGTGAGCGTGACTGGATCACGGGCGAGATGCGGCGCCCCTTTGCCGATGGTTAACCTCCTTTAACCCTCTGTGTGGACTTTTGTTCGCGCAGGCGCTATTTGCGCCCGCTGTTGTGCGTAGATGGGCAGAAGGGGCGTCCGGCCGCACGGCGAGAAACAACGCGAGACGGACATCATGCGACTGTTAGGACTGGGCCTGGCCTTTGCGGCGGCCCTGTGGGCGGGCACGATGGGGGCCAATGCGGACCCATGGAAGACGGCACGCGCGGGGGAGGCCACGGTTCAACGGGCGGCCTATACCGAAAGCCTTGGCCGGTCCCTGTCCATGTCGCCGCGCACCGCGCTGCCCATGATCCGGTATGATGCCGAATGGCTGGACGCGCAGGACCCGCAGGTGGCCCTGGACGACAACTGGAAGTGCCTGGCCGAGGCCCTGTACTTCGAAGCGCGCGGAGAGCCGCTGAAAGGCCAGTTCGCCGTGGCGGAAGTGATCCTGAACCGCGTTGACACGGCGGGCTACCCGTCCTCGGTCTGCGACGTGGTCAAGCAGGGGGCCGACGGCAAGGCGTGCCAGTTCAGCTTCATCTGCGACGGGCTGCCGGAAACGGTGACGGAACAGGCCGCGTTCGAGCAGGCCGGCAAGATCGCGGCGGTGATGCTGGCCGGCGCGCCACGGGCTCTGACGCGGGGCGCCACCCACTTCCACACCTCGGCCGTGCGCCCATCCTGGGCCGCACATCTTCCAAAGACGGTGCAGATCGGCGATCATCTCTTCTATCGCGAGTGATTTGGGATTAGGCGGAGCCATGGACCGGATCTTTCTGCGCGACCACGTGGTCGAAACCGACATTGGCGCCTTCGAGGTGGAACGTGGCCGGCCCCAGCGCCTGCGCTTTGCCGTGGAGGTGGAGGTGGCGCATGTGCAGGCGGGCGATGACGTCGACCTGATCCTGTCTTACGACCGCATTCTGGAAGCCATCGCCGACGAACTGGCCGAGGGGCGCGTGGCCCTGCTGGAAACGCTGGCCGATGGCATCGCGGCCCGGCTTCTGGCGCATCCCCAGGCCCGCACGGTCCATATCGAGATCGAGAAGCTGGACCGCGGCCCGTTCCGGCTGGGCATCCGGGCGATCCGCCGCCGGGGCGAGGTGGAGCTGACCGCGCGGAACACACCGCCCCCGCATGTGGTCTATCTGGGACACGGCGGGCAGCCCGTGGCGGGCGCGGTGAATTGCGTGGCCGGAACGCCTGTGGCAGCGCGCGACGCGCGGGCGCAGCGCCGGCTGGACCTTCTTGCGGTGGAGCAGGCGGCCTGGATGCGCCAAGGCCCCGGCACGACCGTTGCCGGCACGATGACGGAAATGGACTGGGCCCTGCGTCAGGGGCTGGCGGTGATCTGGGCCCCATCGAAGATGGTGCTGGAGGCGGCGGACCCGCCATCCTCAACAGCACCCGACGCGCTGGCGGTCTGGCTGGCCGAGCAGTTGGGCTGTGAAACGATCACGGCGCTTGAAACCATTTCGGCGGAAAGCCGCATCATGGTGGTCCGGGGCTGACTTGCCTTGGGCCGCGGCATGGTTAGAAGTGCCGGCATGACCTGTTACCGCCCCATCGCCATGACCGACCCCTCCCGCCCCGCAGGCGCCCTGACCCTTGCCGGGGGCTGGTGCTGGTTCGACCGGGTGGAAGTGTTGGAGCGTGGCCGCCGCGAGATGATCGCGGCCCATGACCTGCCGGAGGAGGTGCGCGAGCGCCTGACCGCCCCCCGCGCGTCCCTGCACGGCCTGACCTGGGATGTGCCGCGCCTGATGGGGATCGTGAACGCGACGCCCGACAGCTTCTCGGACGGTGGCACCTATGATCCCGTGGCGCAGGCCCGCGCTCTGGCCGAGGAGGCCGACCTTCTGGACATCGGCGGCGAAAGCACCCGCCCCGGCGCGCAGACTGTGCCGGAGGAGGAGGAGATCCGGCGCATCCGCCCGGTGACGGACGCGCTGCGCGGGCTCCGGCCCTTGTCCATCGACACGCGCAAGGCGGGTGTGGCCGAAGCGTCGGGCGCGGAGATGGTGAATGACGTGTCGGCCATGCTGTATGATCCGGCCATGGCGGACACCGTGGCGCGGATGGGCGCCTCGATCTGCCTGATGCACGCGCAGGGCGCGCCCGAAACGATGCAGGACGATCCGCGCTATGCCGATGTCCTGCTGGACGTCTACGACCATCTGGCCGAACGCATTGCGGTGGCCGAGGCGGCGGGCATCCCGCGAGACCGCATCGTGGTCGATCCGGGGATCGGCTTCGGCAAGACGATGGCGCACAACCTGGCCCTGATCCGCGGGCTTTCGGCCTTTCACGGGCTCGGCTGCCCCATCCTGCTGGGGGTGTCCCGCAAGGGGTTCATCGGCAGGATTGGTCACGCCGCAACCCCGGCCGACCGGATGCCCGGATCGGTGGCGGTGGCGCTGGCGGGCGTGGCGCAAGGCGCGCAAATCCTGCGCGTGCATGATGTGGGGGCGACGCGGCAGGCGCTGGCGCTCTGGATGGCCTCGACGGGAGATATGAAATGACTCGCAAGCTTTTCGGCACCGACGGGGTGCGCGGCACCGCCAACACGGCCCCCATGACCGCCGAGGTGGCGCTGCGGCTGGGCCTTGCCGCCGGCAAGTATTTCCAGCGCAAGTCGGCCCTGCCGCGCGTGGTGATCGGCAAGGACACGCGCCTGTCCGGCTACATGCTGGAAAACGCGCTGACCGCGGGGCTGACGTCGATGGGGATGAACGTGCTGCTGCTGGGGCCGGTGCCCACGCCGGCGGTGGGGTTCCTCACACGGTCGATGCGGGCGGATCTGGGGGTCATGATCTCGGCCAGTCACAACCCGCATCAGGACAACGGCATCAAGTTCTTCGGTCCCGACGGCTTCAAGCTGTCGGATGCGGCGGAGGCGGAGATCGAGGCCCTTCTGCACGCGGACATCCCCTTGGCCGATCCCGCCGACATCGGCCGCGCCAAGCGGATCGAGGATGGGCGCGGGCGGTATCAGGAATACGCTAAGACGACGTTTCCCCAAGGGTTGCGGCTGGACGGGCTGAAGGTGGTGATCGACTGCGCCAACGGCGCCGCCTATCGCGCTGCGCCCGAGGTGTTGTGGGAACTGGGCGCCGACGTCATCCCCGTCGGCACCTCGCCCAACGGCAAGAACATCAACCTGCATTGCGGGTCGACCCATCCGGAGGCGGCGGCGGAAGCGGTCGTGGCCCATGGCGCCGATGTGGGCATCGCGCTGGACGGGGATGCGGACCGCGTGATGATCCTCGACCAGCACGGTCGCGTGGCGGATGGCGACCAGATTATGGCGCTTCTGGCGGCCCGCTGGGCCGAGGATGGCCGCCTGAAGGGTGGCGCGCTGGTGGCCACCGTGATGTCGAACCTCGGGCTGGAGCGGTTCCTGCAAGGTCGCGGCCTGCGGTTGGAGCGGACGCCGGTGGGCGACCGCTATGTCGTGGAGCGCATGCGCGAAGGGGGCTTCAACCTGGGCGGTGAACAGTCCGGCCATATCGTGATGACCGACCACACCACCACCGGCGACGGTCTGGTGGCCGGGTTGCAGTTCCTGGCCGAGATGGCTCGCTCTGGCAAGCCTGCGTCCGAGTTGACCCACAGCTTCGACACGGTGCCGCAGATGCTGAAGAACGTCCGTTACGCGGCGGGACGGGAGCCGTTGAAGGCGCAGGCCGTCCAGTCCGCCATCGCCGATGCGGAAACCCGTCTGCAGGGGCACGGACGGCTGCTGATCCGCAAGTCGGGGACGGAGCCCTTGATCCGCGTCATGGCCGAAGCCGAAGACCCGGCACTGTTGTCGGATGTGGTGGACAGCATCGTGCGGGCGGTGGAAGACGCGGCCTGAGGAACTTTTTACCTCTTCGGCTGGTTGCTCTTTCGGAGATGCGAAAGGAACCGATCGGATGCAGCTTGAAACGCTTGTCGTCTTGAGTGCGGGTCTGAGCCTTCTGGCGATGGTCGTGGCCACCTTGGCCGCCACGCCCGCAAAGGCGAAGGTCGTGGCGGGACGGAAATGAAAAGGGCGCCCGCGGGGCGCCCTTTCTTTGTCAGTTCCGCTCGCGGTCGACCATCTTGCCCTTGGAGATCCAGGGCATCATCGCGCGCAGCTTTTCACCCACCTTCTCGATCTGGTGCTCGTCGTTGATGCGGCGGGTGGCCTTGAAGGACGGCTGGCCCACGGCGTTTTCCTGCATGAAGTCGCGCACGAACTTGCCGGTCTGGATGTCCGTGAGGACCTCCTTCATGCGTTTCTTCGTTTCGTCGTAAGGCAGGATGCGCGGGCCGGACACGTACTCGCCGTATTCGGCCGTGTTGGAGATGGAGTAGTTCATGTTCGCGATGCCGCCTTCGTAGATCAGGTCCACGATCAGCTTCACTTCGTGCAGGCACTCGAAATAGGCCATTTCGGGCTCGTAACCCGCCTCGACCAGCGTCTCGAAGCCCATGCGGATCAACTCCACAAGGCCACCGCACAGAACGGCCTGTTCGCCGAACAGGTCGGTTTCGCATTCCTGACGGAAGTTCGTCTCGATGATGCCCGAACGGCCGCCGCCGATGCCGGAGCAATAGGACAGGGCCAGTTCCATCGCGCGGCCCGTCGCGTCCTGATGCACGGCCACAAGGCACGGCACACCGCCGCCCTTGGTGTATTCACCGCGCACGGTGTGGCCGGGGCCCTTGGGGGCCATCATGATGACGTCCACGCCCTTTTTCGGCTCGATCAGGCCGAAGTGCACGTTCAGGCCGTGGGCGAAGGCGATGGCGGCGCCTTCCTTCAGGTTGTCATGCACGTATTTCTTGTAGGTTTCGGCCTGCAGTTCGTCGGGCATGGTGAACATGATCAGGTCGCACCAGGCGGCGGCCTCGGCGATGCCCATAACCTTCAGGCCTTCGGCTTCGGCCTTCTTGGCCGAGGGCGAACCCTCGCGCAGCGCCACGACAAGGTTCTTCGCGCCGGAATCGCGCAGGTTCAGGGCGTGGGCATGACCTTGCGACCCATAGCCGAGAATCGCGACCTTCTTGTCCTTGATCAGGTTGATGTCGCAATCGCGATCGTAATAAACGCGCATGATCTTCTCCGTGATGGTCGTTCCGCAGGCAGAATACGGATTTGCGCCGCCGAGAGATTGCGAATACTTCATAAATTGGCGGACATATGATAAAGTCATGTCTGTTTTGACTGATACATGGAACACTCATGCTGGATGATACGGATCGCCGCCTTCTGCGCCACCTTCTGGCCGATCCGGCACAGTCCAGCGCGACGCTGGCGGAACGCGTCGGCATCGCGCCCGCCACGGCCTGGAGGAGAGTGGAGCGGCTGACCGAGCAGGGCATCATCCGCGCGCAGGAGGCGGTGATCGACTGGCGCGCGCTGGGTTATGGGGTGGAGGTGTCGTTGCGCTTCACCCTCGACAAGACGGTGTCGCGCGCGTTCGAGGATTTCACCGAGGCCGCCCGCCGCGTGCCCGAGGTTCTGGCGATCGAGACGTTCCTCGGCCGCGTGGACCTGCGTTTGAACGTCATCGCCCGCGACATGACCCACTGGCAGGAGATCTACCGCACCCGCATCCTGACCCTGCCGCACATCACCGACATCGAGGCGCTGATGCTGATCTCCACCCTCAAGGATGCGGAGGCGCTGCCGGTATGATCGATCTGGACGACACCGACCGCGCCCTGCTGCGGGCACTGGCCGCCGACGCGACGCAATCGGCCGGCGCGCTGGGCCGGAAGCTGGGCCTGTCGCAGCCCGCGGCCTGGCGCCGCATCCGCCGGCTGGAGGAGGCGGGCATCCTTGCGGGGCGCCGTGTGGTGGTGGACCGGCAGGCGCTGGGCTTCGGGGTGACGGTGTTCCTTGGCATCAAGCTGGCCACAAAGGGCCGCGTCAGCCTCGAGGATTTCGAAAGGGCGGTGATGGCCATCCCCGAGGTGCAGATCGTGCAGCACGTGCTGGGCCTGTTCGATTACCGCCTGCGGGTCGTGGCCCGGGACATCGGGGACTTCGAACGCATCCTGCGCCGCCGTATCATGACGCTGCCCGGCGTGGGGCAGGTGGAGGCGAACGTCCTTCTGACTGAAGAACGCCGCCCCGGCCCGATCTAGCGCCCGCCGAGGCCCGCGCGCATCAGCGCCCGCCGCACCGGCTTCACGGAATAAAGCGTGTCCAGCATCGTCGCCCGCAGATCGCGCATCATCGGCCAGGACAGCATGGAGGCGCGGTTCAACGCCTCGATCCCCAAGGCTCGGGTACGGATGTCGCCATGGCGGCGGCGGTGATAGGCGTCCAGCATCGCCGCGTCGCCCAAGGTGGCGGGTGTGGCCAGATCCAGCAGCGCCGCCAGATCGGCGAGCGAGGTGTTCAGCCCCTGCGCGCCGATGGGGGGCAGCACATGCGCCGCCTCGGCCATCAGGGCCAGACGTTCGCCCGACATGCGCGCCGCGATCTGGCCAATGATCGGAAAGATCCCCACTGGGGAGGCGAGGGTCAGCGGCCCCAGAACCCCGGCCGAGCGTTCGCTGGCAGCAACCGAAAAGTCGTCTGGCAAAAGGGCACGCAGGCGTTCGGCCTTCGGCCCCGCGTCCATCCACACCACTGCCGAGGCGTGCCGCCCGTCGCGGTCTGGCAGCGGAACCAGCGTGAAGGGACCGCCCGAGCGATGCACCTCGGTCGAGACGTTGTTGTGGGGGATGTCGTGCAGGACGGTGAAGGCCAGCGCCTTTTGCCCGAAGCGCGTCGTCCGCACCGAAATGCCAGCGGCCTGACGCATCGGGCTGTCGCGGCCATCGGCGGCGATCACCAGACGCGCGGTCACCGTCTGCCCGTTCGTCAGGGTCACGCGCGCCTGTGACGTGCGGGTGGCGAGCGTACGCGTGCCGGTGCCGCGCAGATGGGTGACGTCGGGCAGATCCTTCAGCCGATCCGCCATCACCGTCCGCAAAAGGGCGTTGGGCAGGTTCCACCCGAAGGGCTGGTCCGAGATCTCGGCGGCGTCGAACTCCTTCGCCAGACGTGGTTCGGCCGAGGGGCCACCCGCGTCGACGATCCGCATGACCTGCAACGGCGCGGCGGACGGGGACAGCCGGTCCCACAGCCCCGCCGCCGCCAGCACGGGAATGGCCGGTTGCAGGAAGGCGGTGGAACGCTGGTCGCCCGCGGTGTCGGCCAGCGGATCGACGCAGACCACGCGATAGCCCGCGCTGCCAAACGCCGCCGCCGCCGTGAGCCCGGCAATGCCGCCGCCCGAGATGAGGATGTCAGTGTCCATCGGCAGGCTCCAGCAGACGCCCGAGGAAAGCGGTCAGGTCGTCGGTGTGATGGTGGATGTGGGGCGCAGGGGTCGCCAGTTCGGCCACATGCACGGTGCGCATGCCCAAGGCGTGGGGAACAGCCAGGTTCCGCGGATCATCCTCGAACATCGCGCCTTCGGCCGGATCCAGACCGTCGGCGGCGAAGATCGCCTCATAGGCCTCCCGCTCCGGCTTGCCGCGATAGCCGGTGTGTTCCACGCCATAGACGGCGTCGAACAGGCCCGACAGGCCCCGCGCCTCCAGCACCCGTTCGGCATAGGGGGCCGTGCCATTGGTGAAGACGATGCGCCGTCCCGGCAACTGGCCGATCTGTTGGGCCAGCAGCGCATCCGCCGTCAGATGCGCGAGCGAAATGTCGTGCACATCCGCCAGATAGGGTACGGGATCGACGTCATGTTCGCGCATGAGGCCCGCCAGCGTGGTGCCGTGCAGTTGCCAGTAGGAGGACCGCAGCCGATCCGCCTCCTCCCGGCCAAGGGCCAGGCTGCGCATCATCCAGTCGGTCATCTTCACCTCGATCTGGTCGAACAAACGCGCCGAGGGGTGGTAAAGCGTGTTGTCGAGGTCGAAGACCCAGGCACGCACATGCTGGAAGTCCTTGGAAATCATGGAAGGGATGATAGCTTTCGGACAGGGGCGCGGCAATCTGTCACCTGTCGGGCGGTTGCAACACTTTGCCGCAGGGGACTAGATGCCGCGATCACAGAAGGGGACCGGTGTGCAGAAGGATGCATATTCGCTGATCATCAACGCGATCGAAAGCGGGACCTACAAGCCCGGCGATCGCCTTGTGGAATCGGAACTGGCCGAACGGCTGGGCGTGTCGCGCACCCCCGTGCGCGAGGCGCTGCAGCGGCTGGAAACCCAGTCCATGCTGGTGCGTGACGGGCGCAGCCTGATCGTGGCCGCGCTGGACCACAACCAGCTGGCCGAATTCTATGCCGTCCGTTCGGAACTGGAGGGTCTGGCCGCGCGGCTGGCCGCCCGCCATGCCCGGGACGAGGAGATCGTCGTCCTTCGCCGCATGGCCGAGGAGGACAAGGCCTTGATCGGCGGGGATCCCCAACTCCTCAGCCGGGCGAACCGGCGGTTCCACAAGCAGATCCACCTTGCGTCGCACAACCGGTTCCTGGTGCAGCAGCTGGGCCTGTTGCAGCGGTCGATGGCGCTGATGGCCGGCACATCTTTGGCCGCCGAAGGGCGCGACGGATCGGCCATGGCCGAGCATGAGGCCATTGTCGCCGCCATCGCCGCCCGCGACGGCGAAGCCGCGGACGAGGCGTTGCGCAAGCACATCTCTCGTGCGTTCGAAACCCGGCTTCTGGTCGACGCGGGAGAGTTGAAGCTGCGCTAGCCGAAATGCCCGTGCGAGGTCTTGTCCCAGTAGAAAGGCCGGCGCACCATTTCCCACAACGCCTTGTACACCGAGAAGGTCAGCAGCGGGAAATAGAAGATCAGCGTCGGCACCCAAAGCGGGTTCATCCGGTGATCGGTCTTGCGCAGGGCCAGGATGCCGATGGTGATGTTCACCGCCTCGGTCAGCAGGAACATCGCGACCAGCGCGATCACCGACCAGCCGGGCAGGGTGTCGGTCACCGGATGGGGCAGGCCCAGCGCCAGCAGCCAGTAGGACCACAGCACCGGCGCCAGGATCGCCTGCGACAGCGCGCCGAAGAACATGATCTGGAAGCCGGCAAATCCCCGGGGCCCGATCTCTCTCCACAGCCGGCGGGGGTCGCGCATGTGCACGATCCACGTCATCATGTAGCCCTTCTGCCAGCGGGACCGTTGCTTGATCCAGGCCACGGGAAGGCAGTTGGCTTCTTCCTGCGTGACCGTCCCGATCACCTCGGTCCGGTAGCCGTGGCGGGCGATGCGGATGCCCAGATCGGCATCCTCGGTCACGTTGTGGGCGTCCCAGGCGCCGATGGCGGACAGAACCTCGCGCCGGACATAAAGCGTGGTGCCGCCCAGCGGGATCGCCATGCCCATCCGCTGCAGTCCCGGCAGGATCACGCGGAACAGCGTGGCGTATTCCACGGTGAAGCAGCGCGCGATCCAGTTCGTGCGCGGGTTGTAGTAGTCGAGGATGCCCTGAAGGCAGGCCAGGTCTGGACCCGCGCTGTGAAAGCGTTCGACCACGCGGCGGATCTGGTCGGCCGCTGGCGCATCCTCGGCGTCGAAGATGCCGACGATGCTGCCGCGGCAGAAGCGCAGCGCGTGGTTCAGGGCGCGGGGCTTGGTCTTCAGCTTGCCATGCGGCGTCACCACGATCCGCATCCAGTCGGGCAGGGCGGCGCGGGCCAGGGCATCGCGGGTCAGGTGGTCCCGCTCCTCCACCGCCAGCAGGATTTCCAGCTTGTCGCGCGGATAATCCAACCGTGACAGGCGCAGGACCAGCCGTTCGGCGATGTCCGCCTCCCGGTACAGGGCGACGATGATGGACACGGTGGGCCAGCGCGCGACGGTGGCGATGGGTGGCGGTGGGAGGTTGCGCGACGCGGCGATGGCGGCGGCCAGTTTCAGCCCGACGCAGGCCAGAAGCGACAGGATGCCCCAGACGGAGGCCAGGGCCAGCACCGTCGCCGGCCATAGGATCGTCATGCCCACCAGCGCGATCAGTCCCAGGAACAGGGGCTGTTGCACGGCGGCCGTGCTCCAGGTGCGGCAGCTGAAGGCATCGGGCAGCGCCGACTGGGCCTGTGCCGCAAGGGTCGGGCCCCGCGCGCCCAGAAGGGCCGCCTGGATCGCGTCCTGATCGGCCAGGGCGCAGACCACAGGGCCCAAGCAGGCGGTCAGGTGGGCGCGATGCGCTTCGTAAATCTCGGGCAGGGGGGCGAGGACGACCGTCACGTTGCCGCTTTGCCGCCAGGGGAGCAGGCCGTGCTGCAGGCAAAGATCCAGACCCGCCTGATCGATCAGGCGCGGATCGGGCGCGTGGGCCTGCGGATCGATCCACCGCATGCCGTAATGCCGCACGAGGATGGAGGCCAGAACCTCGGCCTGGGCGATCCGCAGCCGCAGCGTGGCCAAAGGCAGGCTGCATCCCCGTTCCAGCGAAAAGGCGCGGGCGCGTTCGACGTCGGCTTTTGACACGCCATCGGCCCCGCGCAGAAGTGCGGTGAAGGACGGCTGCCCGGCAGGGCGTGCGCGTTCCGTGGGTTGGCGATGGGCGAGCGGGCTGACATTCATGACGATGCTTTCCGTTTGCCGGAAAGCATCGTTCAGGAAGGTTAATCAGGCGTTAAGCGCGACGGGCCTTCATCGCTTCGGCAAACCGTTCGAACAGGTGATAGCTGTCCTGCGGGCCGGGGCTTGCCTCCGGGTGATACTGGACCGAGAAGACGGGCTTGCCGTCCATCCGAATGCCGCAGTTCGACCCGTCAAACAGGCTGACATGGGTTTCCAGCACGCCTGTGGGCAAAGTCTGGCTGTCCACCGTGAAGCCGTGGTTCATGGACGTGATCTCCACCTTGCCGGTGTCGACGTCCTTCACGGGGTGGTTGGCGCCGTGATGGCCGTGGTTCATCTTCACGGTCTTGGCGCCCAGCGCCAGCGCCAGCATCTGGTGACCCAGGCAGATGCCGAAGACCGGCACATCCTTTTCCAGCACGCCCTGGATCATCGGCACGGCGTATTCGCCCGTGGCGGCCGGATCGCCCGGGCCGTTCGACAGGAACACGCCTTCGGGGTTCAGCGCCAGCACATCCTCCGCCGTGGCCGTCGCGGGCAGCACCGTCACGTCGCATCCGGCCGAGGCGAGGCAGCGCAGGATGTTGCGTTTCGCGCCGTAGTCGATGGCCACCACCTTCAGACCCGCACCTTCGCGCGTCTTGAAGCCTTCGGGCCAGGCCCAGCGCATTTCGTCCCAGCGGTAGGATTGGGCGCAGGTCACATCCTTGGCCAGATCCAGCCCGACAAGCCCGCGCCAGGCGCGCGCCTTCGCCACCAGACCGGCCACGTCGAAATTGCCGTCGGGATCGTGGGCCAGGGCCACATGGGGTGCGCCCTGCTGCCGGATCGCGCGGGTCAGGCGCCGCGTGTCCAGACCGCCGATGCCGATGCGACCCTTGCTGGTCAGCCAGGCGGTCAGTTCCTGCGTGGCGCGCCAGTTCGAGGCGTCGGTCGGGTCCCATTTCACCACCATGCCGGCGGCGACGGGATCGCCCGTCTCGTCATCCTCGGCCGTGGTGCCGACATTGCCGATATGGGGGAAGGTGAAGGTCACGATCTGCCCGGCATAGGACGGATCGGTCATGATCTCCTGATAGCCGGTCATGGCGGTGTTGAAGACGAGTTCGGCCACCGTCTCGCCCACAGCGCCGAAGCCGCGACCGTAGAAGACCGTCCCGTCCGCCAGCGCCAGGCAGGCCGTGGGTTTGGATTGCGTCTCCATCGCGCGACTCCTCATTTCTGGATAAACGGTCGTTACGTATGGCGGGAGCGGGCTCGGGTCAAGCGGAACATGCGGGTTTCCACCCGCGTTGCCGCGCGGTAACCTGCGCCCCTGAACACCAGAGGTATCTTCATGACCATCCGCGAAAAGCTGCAAGCCGCCCTGAAGGACGCCATGCGCGCCAAGGAGGCCGACCGGTTGTCCACGCTGCGGCTGATCAATGCCGCGATCAAGGACCGCGACATCGCCGCCCGCGCCGAAGGCGTGGACGCCGTGCCGGACGCCGACATCCTGGCCGTGCTGGGCCGCATGGTGAAGCAGCGCCAGGAAAGCGCCCGCGTTTATGACGAAGGCAACCGCCCCGAACTGGCCGCCAAGGAACGGTCCGAAATCCGGGTGGTGGAGGAGTTCCTGCCCCGCCGCCTGTCCGAGACCGAAGTGGCTACCGCCGTCGACGAGGCCATCGCCGCGACCGACGCTACCAGCTTGCGCGACATGGGGCGCGTCATGGCCGAGTTGAAGGCGAAATACACGGGCCAGATGGATTTCGGTGCCGTGGGCGCGCTGCTGAAGGCGCGGCTGGGGTAAAATTGCGCCCGTCTGGAACCAACCCGGCGCGGCCGGGTTGCCCAAACTGTGGCCATCGCATCGCAGGAAGGGGCGCCATGGCGCGGGTCAAGGCTGAATACTTCGCGGAACATGCCGGCGTGGCCCTTGCGGCGCGGCGCGGCCTGATGACCCTGCGCGCGCTGAGCAGCCGCTCCCGCGCGATGTACGACACCCTGACACTGGCGGAACTGGAAGAGATGGCGCCGCCCGATGTCGTGGACCAGCAGCGACAATCCCTTTAGACGCGCACGCCGTCCGGCAGGGCCTCGGCCTCCCAAGGGGCGGGCGTGATGGCCCCGAAGCGCAGCGACCAGAGCGTCACGGCCAGGAATCCTGCAAAGGACCCGAAGGACAGGGCGGCGCCCGCCACCTCCACCGCCCCGGCCCAGCCGAAGATGGGGGCGAGGAAGGACAGGTTGGCGCCGACGAACATCAGGACGGCGTGCAGGATGGCCCACCCCTCCGGCACGCGCCGCGCGGTCATCTGCGGCAGCCAAAGATAGAAGCCGGCAAAGGCCGCGAAGACCGCCCCCACGCCCGCAGCGTAATGGAAGCGTGCCACCCCGTCCTGACCTGCCGTCAACGCACCCGCGCCCAGCGTCAGCGCCATGAACGCAAGCGCCCAGACAAGGGGGGAGCCGACCTGCCGCACGCCCTGCGCCAGCGTCACGGCCCATGCCCCGAGGATGACCAGCGACGGCAGGAGAATCGCCGTGGCTGCGGCACCGAAGAAGGCATCGTCGCCCGCGCCGGAGGTGGGGTGATAGAGGTCCTGCATCCACAGCGTCACGCCCAGCCCCGCCAGAACGCCCATGGCGGACAGAAGCACGGGCTTGGCGGCCAGCGGCCGCCGCGCGAAGCGTTCCACGATGTCCGTGATGATCCCGAACGAGGGGAGGATCAGCACGAACACCAAGGGATGCGCCAGCGCCGCGACCGTCTGGCGCAGATCCTCGACCGGGACCGGGGGGCGGACGGCGAGAAGCAGCGCCGCGGCCGCGATCGTGGGCACCGCCAGAAGCACCAGCGCCGAGGTCATGGCCAGCGACCAGGCGAAGACCGGAACCCGGGGCAGGGGCATGTCGCGCCGGTGCGTCAGGAAGGTGGTGATCGTGTTGATCGCGATCAGCAGCGAGGACAGTCCCGCCAAGGCCAGCGCCAGCAGCCCGGCCGTGGCCGATCCCGCCAGCATCGCCCCGGCCGCCAAAGCCAGCGACAGAGCGTGCATCGCCCAGGAGGCCAGCGCCATGCGCGGGAAGGCCGATTGGTCCGCCCCCACCTGTGCGGGCAGGCGCCACAGGCCAAGGCCGCCGCACAACGCGGGCATCAGCGTGAAGGCCATCATCATCAGACCGTGCGTCGTGGACAGCATGGCCCATGCCGGTTCCCCCGCATCCCCCATGCGCAACTGCCCCGTCACGATTAGCGACAGGATGGCGCCCAAGGTGGAGCTGACCAGAAACAGGGCCCCGATCCGGCGTGGTGCGAAGGTCAGTCTGGCCACAAGGCTCTCCGTATCTGGCTGGCGGGCTGCCAAGGATTATACGCCCGTGGCGGTCAGGTTCAACACGGGGAAGTGGCGGGGGAAGGTCGCCATCAGCGCCGTGTCCACATCGGCCATCGTCACCGGCAGCCCCAGATCGACCAGGCTCGTGACGCCATGGTCGCGGATCCCGCAGGGCACGATCCCGTCGAAATGCGACAGGTCAGGCTCCACGTTCAGGCTGATGCCGTGGAAGCTGACCCAGCGGCGCAACTTTACGCCGATGGCTGCGATCTTGTCTTCGCGGGGCGCGCCGTCGGGGCCGGGGGGCTTGTCGGGGCGAACGACCCAGACCCCCACACGCCCTGCGCGCCGCTCCCCCTTCACGCCGAATTCGGAAAGCGTGTCGATGACCCAGTTTTCCAGGCTGCACACGAAACGGCGCACATCGCGGCCCCGAGCCCCGACGTCCAGCATGACATAGGCGACGCGCTGGCCGGGCCCGTGATAGGTATATTGCCCGCCGCGCCCGACGTTGAATACGGGAAAGCGGTCGGGTGCCACGAGGTCGGCCGCATTGGCCGAAGTCCCGGCGGTGTAAAGAGGTGGATGTTCCAGAAGCCACACCGCTTCCTCCGCCTCGCCGCGCGCGATGCGGGCAACCCGATCCTCCATCGCGGCCAAGGTCTTGATGTAATCGGCATGGCCGGGAAGGTGGGTCCAGTCCATGGAAAGCCCTCTTGTCTGCTGGGGCAGACATGGGCGAAAGCGGGTGCGGTTACAATCGTGAAATCGACGCAAGAATCCGCTTTTCAACGCGCGTCTGCTCGGCTACAAGCCCGTCACCAAGTCAAGACTGTGCGGTCATGGCGGAATTGGTAGACGCGCAGCGTTGAGGTCGCTGTGGGGTAACTCCCGTGGAGGTTCGAGTCCTCTTGACCGCACCAATATTTTGAAAAGCCGCGTGCCCTAGTGGGTTGCGCGGCTTTTCGCTTTCGTCTTCTCAATATGTTCGCTTGGTACGTGCCATGGACGAAGATCCTGATCGAAGAAGATATTCTTCCCGTGTCCGGCGCCAGATGTCCGGTGGGCTTAGGAGCCGATCGTAAGAAACCAGTGATCCCGTCATTGGTTCAAGTCGTGCCAGATGTTCAAGAAGCTCGCCTTTCACATCCGGGGCGCTTCGGTCACAGTTTCGAACTCCGCGAACGGTTTGCAAGCCCCTCGAGGCAGAACAGGTCCATCCAGTCGCTGTGATCATGTCAAAAGACGCAGGCTGACACGAAGGCGGTATGACGTTCTGGGTGGGTTATCGGCTTTGAAAAGTGCGATTAGGTGCTTGACCCGGTTCGCGTTTCTGTACCAAGGAGGCCGATGTCTTTGTTGTTTCCGGACGATTTGAATGGTTTCTCGTCGTGAATCTTGGCTGGATGAGCTTCGCGGCGTCTCGATCTGCCTTGTCATCTTCCATCACTGCTATCTTGCCACTGCAGCCTTGGTTGAGGGCACGGGACATGGATTCATCCTCCCCATCTACACGCTGGATACTTTCGTCGGCCTTGTTCGCATGCCGGCGTTCTTTTTGTGTTCCGGCATATTGTTCGCATCAGCGTCCGTGCGTGGGTGGAACTGGTTCCTGAGAAAGCGACTCGCTTGGACCCTTTGGGTGGCTGCACTGTGGGGATGGGCCGCGGCCGGCACTTTGCTCTCGGGCATCGACCTTTATCCATGGTGGGAGGAACCGGGGAGGATCAGCACGTTGCAGTTGCTGCTCATAGCACCTATCGGCAACATGTGGTTTGTTTACACGATCGCCATCCTTGCTGCCTTGGCCATGGCGTTGAGAGGGATAGGCAAGGTGGCGTCCCTTCTTCTTGCGGTTTTGCTTTCGGTCGTGGCGCTGTTCGTCAACCGGCACGTCGATCTTCCGGCCGGTATCGGCCAAGTGGTGTGGAACCTAGGCCTGAGGGGGTTCTTGTTTTTCACGATCGGCTTCGTTTTTGCAGACCAGTTGATCAGGCCGCGCACCGGACGCCTCATCGGCTTGCTACTGGCTGTCGTGATATGGGCAGGCTGCTACTACATTCTCAAGCAGATGGAGGGATCTACCGATCTCTGCCGTCTGGCGCTGTCCGTTCCGGCAGCATTCGCCGCCGTATATGCCTTGCAGTATCTGCTGCCGAAGGTTCCTCGCATCGGGCGCTTCTTCGCATTTATGGGAATGCGCTCGCTGGAGCTTTTCCTCCTCCATCAATTTCTGATCGCTGCCGTTTTCCCTGTCGTGCAGCCTTCAATCCTGCACGATTACGGTGATGTCGCTCTTGCGATCATGTTCGCTGTCACGCTTGCACTGTCCACTGTTGCCGCTCTTGCTCTTCGGATGCTGCCCGAGAACGCGGTCTTTGCCTTGCCCTCCCGTCGCCTCAGCATGGCAGTCTCCGCGATGCGGCTCAAGTTGCAGAGCCTTCGCTCTTAAAGGCGTACAACTGCGTTCACGTTGAGCTTCGGGCTTGGTCTCAGCCTAAGGCGCCAGAATGTACGACGTGTTTCGTCTTCAAACTTGGCGCAGATCTGGCAGGATCCGTTGTTCCATCAGCGCCATCAGGTCAGCGAAATAGCCTTCGCTGCGGGCAGGACGTGTCGCATCGGAGGTGATGACGACGCTGGCCTTCTCCTCGGGGAAGATGGCGATGATCTGGCCGCCATAGCCCCGCGCCAGCGCCATTCCTGTGCCCGCCAATTGCCCCAGGAACCAGCCATAGCCATAGTCGAGGCCGGAAAACGGTGACCGTGTGCGCGGGATCAGCGAGGCGCGCATCCAGTCCGCCGACAGGACCTTGCCGCCCTCGGTGCGCGCCATTTCGGCGAATTGCAGCATCGCGCGGGGGGACAGGGCCATCTCGTTGCCGCCCAGGTAATATCCCTGCGGGTCGCGCGTCCAGGCGGGAATCTGGATCTCCAGCGGGCCACCGATCCAGTCGCGCATGACCTGCAGCAGTGGGACGTCGGCGCGCCGTGCGATCACCGCGCCGAGAATGTGGAACGACCCGGTCGAATACAGCATCCGGGTTCCCGGCTCGGCTTCGAACGGGCGTGACAGGGCAAAGGACAGCCAGTTGCGGCTGGACACCCACGCGCCGTAATTCGGTCCTGACGTGCGTTGCAGCCCGGCCCGCAGTGTCACCAGATCCTCGACCGTTATGTTCCCCGTGCGCGGATCGGCGGCCGGGGGGATCAGGTCGGGAATGGCCTCGGCCAGCGTGGTGTCCAACGTCAGGAGGCCGCGGTCGATCGCGGCCCCCGTTGCGGCTGCCACCAGCGTCTTGGACACCGACTTCACGTTGACCGGGCGGTCGGTGGGCGGGCCGCGGAACGTCTCCTCCAGCAGCACCTGTCCGTTTCGCGCCACGATCAGGCTGTTCAGCTGGTCGAGGCCTGAGGCGGCCCGGCGTGTCGCCTGGAAGGCGCCTTGGGCAAGGGCCGGCAAGGCAAGGGCACCGCCCAAGGCGGCCAGCAGGGTGCGGCGGTGCATCGGACCTCAGGGGAAATGGGACAAAATGTAACACTCTCTGGACTATGCCCGGTGGCGCCATAAGGTTGCATCACGCATTGGTGAGGCAGCAACGTATGACACGCAGCTTGGCGGAACTGGGACGACGGCTGGGGGCGCTTGCGCTTCTGGTGGCCGTGGCCGGATGCTCGGGCCGGCAATCGGCCCTTTCCCCCGCGGGTGAGGATGCGGCCTGGCTGCGCGACCTGTGGATCGTCATGCTGGTGGGCGCGGTCCTGCTGTGGACTGCGTTGAACGGCATGTTCTATTTCGTGACCCGAATCCGACCGCGCGACTGGCCGGAGCGCTATGCCAACCGCCTGATCATCGGGGGCGGGGTGATCTTCCCCACGGTTCTGGTGGGAACGCTTCTGGCCTACGGCCTGTCGATGATGCCGCACATGCGCGCCGATGGCAACGGGCTGGTCGTGAAGGTCCGGGCCGAGGAATGGTGGTGGCGCGTGGAATACTGGCCCGCAGGGGCCACCGCCCCCATCGTCACCGCGAACGAGATCCGGTTGCCCACGGGCCAGCGCACCGAACTGCTGCTGGACGCGAACAAGTACATCCACTCGTTCTGGATCCCCGCGCTGGGCGGCAAGATGGACATGTTCCCGGGGCGCGAAACGCGGATGACGCTGCGCCCCGAAACGCCCGGCGTCTATCGCGGCCAATGCGCCGAGTTCTGCGGCCCGTCCCACGCCCTGATGGCGTTCGAGGCGGTGATCCTGACGCCCGAAGACTTCACCGGCTGGCTGGAGGCGGAGGCCGCGCCCGCCCTCCCGCCCGCCACGCCCGAGGCGCAGCGCGGCGAGGCGCTGTTCCGCGACGAGGGCTGCGGCGCGTGCCACGCCGTGCGCGGCACCGACTTCGAAGGCCTCGTCGGGCCGGACCTGACCCACCTCGCCTCGCGCGAGTCGCTTGGCGCGGGGATCATGGAGGTCACGCGCGACGATCTCGTGAACTGGATCGCCCACACGGGCGACATCAAACCGGCCGTGGCCATGCCCGCCTACGACTGGCTGGAAGGCCCGCAGCTGGCCGATCTGGCCGCTTACCTTGAGGGACTGAAATGATCGACCGGCGCCCCCAGGGCATCTACCCCCCCACCGAGGAGATGCTGGCCGAGCCCGTCCCGACCGAGGTGCAGGAACGGCAGGCCGACAGCCTGACCAAGGTCTGGAAGACCAAGACCGGTTTCCGCTACCTCATGTCGGTCAACAACTCCGAAATCGGGAAGTGGTATTCGCTGACCTGCTTTGCGTTCATGCTGCTGGCGGGGATCCTGGCGCTTCTGGTGCGGGTGCAGCTGGCCTATCCCGACATGCAGTTCCTGGACGCGGACCGGTTCAACCAGTTCTTCACCATGCACGGCACGGCGATGATGTTCCTGTTCGCCGTTCCGCTGTTCGAGGCGATGGCGATCCTGCTGCTGCCCGCCTTCCTGGGCGCACGGGACATGCCGTTCCCGCGACTGTCCTCTTTCGGCTACTGGTCGTTCCTGATCGGCGGTATCTTCGTGATGGGGTCGGTGCTGTTCGACGTGGCGCCCAATTCCGGCTGGTTCATGTATCCGCCATTGGCGACCGAGGCCGAGGGTCCGGGCTCCGACATTTGGCTGCTGGGATTGTCGTTCATCGAGGTGGCCTCTATCGCCGCCGCGGTCGAACTGATCGTGGGCGTGCTGAAATGCCGTCCGCCGGGGATGCGCATCAACATGATGCCGCTTTACGCGTGGTACGTGCTGGTGGTGGGCGGGATGATCCTGTTCGCCTTTCCCCCCCTGATCGCGGGCGACCTGCTGTTCGAACTGGAACGCGCGCTGGACTGGCCGTTCTTTGACGCCACGCGCGGCGGCGATCCGATGCTATGGCAGCACCTGTTCTGGATCTTCGGCCATCCGGAGGTCTACATCGTCTTCCTGCCCTCCATCGCCATCGCGGCCATGATCGTGCCGACCGTCGCGCAGCGGCCCATCGTCGGGTATTCGTGGATCGTGCTGTCGGCCGTGGGGACGGGGTTCCTGTCCTTCGGCCTGTGGGTCCACCACATGTTCACCACGGGGCTGCCGAACATCTCGCTCGGCTTCTTCTCGGCCGCGAGCGAGGCGGTGGTGATCCCCACCGGCATCCAGATCTTCGTCTTCGTGGCCACGTTGATGGTGGGGCGGGTGAAGATCAGCCTGCCGATGCTGTGGATCGCGGGGGCCTTGGCCATCTTCACCGCCGGCGGCCTGACGGGCGTCATGATCGCCATCGCGCCCTTCGACTGGCAGGTGCACGACACCTACTTCATCGTGGCGCACCTGCACTACACGCTGTTCGGCGGGATGGTGCTGCCGGTCTTTGCCGGGATCTACTATTTCCATCCCTTCTTCATGAAGACCTACCTGTCCGAGAAGGCGGGGAAATGGGCCTTCTGGCTGATCTTCGGCGGCTTCAACCTGACCTTCCTGCCCATGCACCTGACCGGGCTGAAGGGGATGCCGCGCCGCGTCTACACCTATCCCGGGGATCTGGGGTGGAACTGGCTGAACCTGATCTCCACGGTCGGGGCGTTCATCATTGCCGTGGGCTTCCTGATCTTCCTGATCGACCTGCTGCGGCCGGGCAAGCGCAAGCTGGACCACCGCAACCCTTGGCGGGCGGGCACGCTGGAATGGACTGACACCCTGACGGGGGAAGACTGGGGCGTGCGGTCCATCCCCTACATCACCTCGCGCTATCCCCTGTGGGACCAGCCGAAGCTGGTGGAGCGGATGGACGCCGGCCGCTATTACCTGCCCGACGCGCCGGAAGGTCTGCGGGAAACGATGGTCACCTCCGTCATCGATGCGCGGCCGGTGCAGGTGCAGCGGGTGACGGGCGACGCCTGGGTCACGCTGTGGGCGGCGGTGTTCACGGGGGCGGCCTTCATCCTGCCGACCTTCCACCTGTACACGCCCGCCATCGTGGCCGGGGCCTTCGCCGTCGTCTGCATCCTTTACTGGCTCTGGACCTCCACCGCGCGGAAGCCGGAAAAGGAGATGAAGGATGTGGGCCTCGGCCTGTCGCTGCCGACCTATGCCTCGGGCGCCTCGGCGGTGGGGTGGTGGGCGATGTGGATCACCATGCTGGGGGATTCGACCGCCTTCGCCAGCCTGATCTTCGGGTTCTTCTTCTATTGGACCGCGCGGCCGGACTTCCCGCCCGTGGGGGCGGAACATGCCGATGGCTTGCTGGTCGCGCTGACCACGGGCGCCATCCTTCTGTCCTGGGCCCTGACCGTGGGGGCGAGGGAGCTGAACCGGCGCGGCCACGTCAACCCGGCGCGGATCTGCCTTGTGGCGGGGCCGCTGCTGGCAGGCGCGGCCATGACAACCCTGATCCTGTCGGTGATGGGGCTGACCCCCTCCGCCCACACCTATCCGGCGACGGTCTGCGCCATCGTGATCTGGGTCGTGGCCCATGCGGGGCTGGGCATCCTGATGCAGCTTTACTGCCTTGCGGGCAGCCTGTTCGGAAAGCTGGACCCGGACCACGACGCCGATCTGTGGAACGTCACTCTGTTCTGGCACTTCCACGTCCTGACCGTCCTGGTGGCCACCGCCGTGATCGGCCCGGCCCCCCGCATCCTGTGAGGTGACGATGTCCGATCCGAAAACCCAAAGCGACGGCCGGCAGGACGAGTACGAGTTCTTCGAGGAAAGCAACGCGCTTTGGTGGATCACGCTCGCCCCCACCACATGGGCGGTGCATTTCGTGCTGGCCTATGGCGGCACCGCGGTGTGGTGCGCCAAGTTCGGCGAAGCGCAAGGCGTGACGGTCGCACGCCTGTCGATCGCGGGTCTGACGGTTCTGGCGCTGGGGTTCATCGGCTGGCTGGCCTGGCGTTCCGTCCGCCGCTGGAAGCCGCGCGAGAACGACATGGAGGATCTGTCCCACCCCGAGGGACGGCACGAATTCCTGGGCCATGCGGCGCTTCTGCTGTGCATCATCTCGGCCATCGGGGTGATCTATGTGTCGATGCCCGCCATCTTCATAAGCACCTGCCGATGAAGGCGCTGGCCCTTCTGTCCCTCGTTCTGGCCTGGGCCCCGCCGTGGGAGGCGTGGCTGGGTGCGTTTCCGGCCCACATGCTGCGGCACATGGTGCTGGTGGCCGTGGCCGCGCCCCTTCTGGTGCTGGCCTTTCCGGGCTTTGGGCGGGCGATGGCGGTGCCACCGGTGCTGGCCACGGCGCTGGAATTCGCGATGGTCTGGGGCTGGCACCTGCCGGCGGCGCATGGCGCGGCCTATCGGCACCTGCCGCTGTTCATGGCCGAACAGGCCAGCTTCCTGGTGGTGGGCTGCCTGATCTGGGGTGCGTGCCTGGACCGGCGGGGGCCGCAGCAGGCGCTGGCGGGGGCGGGGGGGCTTCTGCTCACTTCGATGCACATGACGTTGCTGGGCGCGCTGATGATCCTCGCCCCGCGTGATCTTTACGCCGAATGGTGCGGCACCGTCCCATCGCTGTCGGGCCAGCAGTTGGGCGGGATGATCATGCTGGCGGTGGGCACGCCAATCTATCTGGTAGGAGGCTTGTGGCGCGTGTCGCAGGTCCTGAACGACGGGAGAACCGCATGACGTTCCGTGGCATTCTGACGGTGGTGGCCGTGCTGGCGGGCCTTGGGGCGGCCGGGGGCGGGGCGGTGGTGGGGTTTGGCCTTTACAACACCTCCGCGCATGAAGGGCACTGGCCGGTCACGGAATGGGTGCTGCACACGACGTTCGAAAACGCGGTGGCGATGCGGGCTCCGGCGAACTCCGAAGTGCCCGACCTGTCGGACCCCGCCTTGATCGAACTGGGCGCGCGCCATTACGACGGCGCCTGCGCGATGTGCCACGCCTCGCCCGGAGAGGTCGCGCCCGCCACCATCGCCTGGATGGAGCCGGAGCCGCCGCAGCTGGAACGCGCGGTCGAATCGTGGACCGCCGCCGAGATGCACTGGATCGTGCATGAGGGCGTGAAGATGAGCGGGATGCCCGGCTGGCCCGCCGCCGCGCGCGAGGACGAGGTCTGGTCCGTCGTGGCTTTCCTGCGGGCCGTGCAGCAGGGCATGGACGCCGAAGGCTATGCCGCGCTGACGGGGGGTGAAAGCTATTGCAGCGGGTGCCATGACGGGGGCAACCGCCGCATCCCACGGCTGGATATCCTCTCGCCCGCCTATATCGAGGAGGCCCTGCACGCCTATCGCCTTGGAGCGCGCCCCAGCGGGATCATGGCGCAGGCGGCAACGGTCATGTCGCCGGACCGATACGCCGCCTTTGCCGAACGCGTGGGCACGACCGCGCCCCGTCCGGCCACGCCCAACCCGCCGCCAATCGCGGCGCAGGGGCGTGGGGATGTGCCAAGCTGCCTGTCCTGCCACGGCGCCGGCAACGACAATCCCGAAATTCCGACCCTGAACGGCCAGTCGCGGGACTACCTTTCAACGCAGCTGTGGCTGTGGCGCGACGGGGTGCGGGGCGGGTCCGAACGGGCGGCGCTGATGGCGGCCGCCGCCCAAGGCCTGACGGACGCCGAGATCGACGTGCTGGCCGATTACTTCTCGGCCCTGCCATGAGGCTGGGCAACCCCGCGCGGTCCCGCTATGCCGGTTCGGACAGTCGGGGATAAAGACATGGCCTTTTTGAAACGCTTCGGGATCGACGGCTACATGCTGCTTCTGATCGGCATGGTGGTGCTGGGGGCGGTTCTGCCCGTGCGCGGGATGGGGGCCGAGATCCTCGGCTATGTCACCTGGGGAGCGGTGGCGCTGTTGTTCTTCCTTTACGGCGTGCGCATGAACGCGGCCGAGGTCTGGGCCGGCATGACCAACTGGCGCCTGCAAGGCACAAGCTTCGTCGCGACCTATGCCTTCTTCCCGATCCTGGGCGTGACCCTTGCGGCGCTGCTGCGGCCCGTCTTGGGCGATCAGCTGGCCGTGGGCATCCTGTTCCTGTCGGTGCTGCCGTCCACGATCAACTCCTCCATCGCGTTCACGGGCATGGCGGGGGGGAACGTGTCGGGGGCGATCTGTTCGGCCTCGTTGTCGAACCTGATCGGGGTGGTGCTGACGCCCGCGCTGGCGGCGCTGGTGCTGCATCAGGGCGGGGGCGTGATCACCGGCGGGGGGGTGCTGAAGATCGCGGTGCAGATTCTGCTGCCCTTCGTGATCGGGCAGTTGCTGCGCCGGTGGCTGGGGGCCTTCGTGCGCCGCCACAAGGCGCTGACGATGGTGGTCGATCGCGGGTCGATCCTGCTGATCGTGTATTCAGCCTTCAGCGCGGGCACCGTGGCGGGCATCTGGCACCTGATCCCGGCGGTCACGCTGGTGATCCTGTTCGCGGTGATCTGCGTCTTCCTGGCGATCGCCATGGTCGGGGTGCTGTGGATGGGGCGGCTGGCCCGCCTGACGGCGCCCGATCAGGCGGCGCTGTTCTTCTGCGGGTCCACGAAAAGTCTGGCCAGCGGGCTGCCCATTGCCGCGGCCCTGTTTCCGGCCGCCGTGATCGGGACGACCGTCCTGCCGTTGATGATGTTCCACATGACGCAGCTTCTTGTCTGCGCGGTGGTGGCGCAGCGCTTGGCGCAGCGCCACGCCGCCGTTCCGGCTTAATGGCGGATGGGCGGCTCGTCGTCGTCGCCCACCGGCGGCTCATCCTCGGTCGTGGGGATGGCGTAGCTGCCGTTCAGCCAGCGGGCCAGATCGACATCCGCGCAGCGTTTGGAACAGAAGGGACGGTAGGCCGGGTCCGCCGGCCGGCCGCAGATCGGGCACTTCATGCCAGCGCCTCGGTCAGGGGGAGGCGATCGCGCTTGCGCACGATCTCGTACAGGCCCATTGCGGTCCAGCCGACAAGGCTGGTTTCCGAAGGTTCGGCCTTGAACGCGGCGCGCAGCACCTGATCCAGCGTCGCGCGGTCCTTCTTCGACATGGGCGCGAAATCGACGACAATCTGCCCGCCAAGGCCGCGCAGGCGCAACTGGCGCGGCAGGTCGCGCGCCACGGCCACGTTCGCCTTCATCCCCGCCGCGGGGGAGGTGTCGGGCCCGGTGTTCACATCCACCGCCACAAGGGCGCGGGTGGTTTCGATCACCATGGACCCGCCCGCCGCCAGCGGCACGGTCGTGTCCAGCACGGCGTCGATCATCTCCAGCACGCCCTGTTCGGCGAAGGCGCCCTCGGTCACCTCGTCGGGTTCCACATCGCCCCAGTCGCGCCAGGCAGATTCGTGGGGGGAGGGGCCATCGACCAGCAGTTCCGGATCGCCGTTCACGTCGGCCTGCACCGCCTCGGCCAGCGCGCGGGTGGCGGCGATGTCTTCGGCGATCGCCTCATCCCCGGCATGTTCGCAGGCGGACCGCAGGATGAGGCCATCCTCGGACCGCGCCATGCCGGCTTCGGCCAGCGCGGTCAGTTCCTCGCGCAGCGCCTCGTCCCGGATGCGGCGCGAGACGTTGAGGCCGGGCGCGCCCGGCGTCACGATGCAGAAGCGGCTTTTGAACAGAAGGCGGGTGGTGACGGGAATGGCTTTGCCCGCCTCGGCCGTGCCGGACACCTGCACCAGCACGCGCTGGCCGGGGGCCAGCCCCGACACCTGCCGCAGAAAGCCGGAGCCTTCGGGCAGGCGGACGAAGACGCCGCCCTGACCCTTCACGGGCCGGTCCACGATCGCGCGGAAGATGGAGCCAGGCAGGACGGTGTCGTCCGGCGGGGCGATCAGCAGGTCCTGAAGCTGGCCGTCGACGACCAGCGCCGCGGCCTCACGGCCCCGGACCTGATCCAGATGGATGACGCGACCGATCATGCGGATCTCCAGACAGGCCAGCCCGCGGCGGCCAGAAGCTGTGCGGTTTCGGCCAAGGGCAGGCCGACGATACCGGTGAAGGAGCCTTCGATCCAGGGGATGAACGCCCCGGCGGCGCCCTGGATGCCGTAGCCGCCCGCCTTGCCCTGCCAGTCGCCGGAATCGAGGTAGGCGTTCAATTCGACGTCCGACAGGCGCTTCATCTTGGCCTGGCTCACGACCTCGCGCGTCCAGAGGCGGTCGTCCCGGCGCACGACGACGGCCGTGATGATCTGGTGGCGGCGTCCGCCCAACGCGATCAGGAACTGCGCCGCCTCGGCCTTGTCGACGGGCTTGCCCATGATCCGGCGGCCCAGCGCGACGGTGGTGTCGGCGCAAAGCACGACATCCTCGGCCCCCGCCACGATCGCTTCGGCCTTGGTTTTGGCGATCCGCGCGCAATAAGGGCGGGGAAGCTCGCCCTTCAGGGGCGTTTCATCGATGTCGGGCGGGGTGATGGCGTCGGGCGTGACGCCAAGCTGCGCCAGCAGCTCTTTCCGCCGCGGGCTGGCCGAGCCGAGGATCAGGCGCATCGGGCCTTACTTGAACCGGTAGTTGATGCGACCCTTGGACAGGTCGTAGGGGGTCATTTCGACCTGAACCTTGTCGCCCGCCAGAACCCGGATCCGGTTCTTGCGCATCTTGCCTGCCATCGTCGCGATCAGTTCATGGCCATTGTCGAGTTCGACCTTGAATGTCGCGTTGGGCAGCAGTTCCTTAACGACACCCGGGAACTCGAGAATGTCTTCCTTGGCCATGCTGTCTCCGAAAAAGAATTGCGCCCCGCAAAACACGGGGCTTGCGCGGTTAGATGCGCCCGGAAATCATTTTTTTCAAGAGGGAAAGCGATTCGGAGGCGAACGAGACATGACACCGCAGATCCTTGACGCGGCCTGCCACTGCAAATCCGTGCGCTTCCGCGTCACGCTGGAGGGCGGTTTTTCCAGCGCACGCCGCTGCGATTGTTCGCTGTGCCGCATGCGCGGGGCGGTGGCGGTTTCGGCGAAACTGGACGGCATCACCTGTCTGGAGGTGCAGGAACTTCTGACCCTTTACCAGTTCAACACGGGCGCGGCGAAGCACTGGTTCTGTTCGCGTTGCGGCATCTACACCCATCACCAGCGCCGGTCTTCGCCGAACGAATACGGGGTGAACCTGGCCTGTCTGGACGGCGTCAGCCCCTTCGATCTGGCCGAGGTGCCGGTGATGGACGGCGTGAACCACCCGTCGGACGGGAACAGCGCCGGACGGATCGGCACGCTGATCTTTCAGCGGGACTGAGGTTCGCCGAAGCGGGCAAGGATGCGGCTGCGGATCTGGTCGCGCGTCTGGCGATAGGCGTCCAGCTTCGTGTCCCGGTTCTCCCCCTTCGCCGTCGGGTCCTGGATCGGCCAGTATTCCACATCCACGGGGTGGGAGGTGGCAAGGCGCTGCGCGACCTCATGGCTGGCGGGGGACAGGGCGATGATCAGGTCGAAGCCCGAGATCTCCTCCCCCCAGTCGCGCATGTCCTCGAACGAGCGGGCCCGGTGACGGTCCAGTTCCACACCGATCTCGTGGCAGACGGCGATGGAGAAGCCGTCGATGTCCATGTCGTTGCGCACGCCCGCGGACTGGACATAGCTGTTCTTGCCGTAAAGCTGCTTCATCAGCCCTTCCGCCATGGGGGACCGGACGGCGTTGTGGTCGCAGCAGAACAGGATGGCCGTGGGAAATCCGTTCATCGTTGCATCGCGCACAGAAGGGTGAACAGCCGCCGCGCCGTGTCCAGATCCACATCGGCCTTGCCGTCCAGACGTTCCTGCAACAGGCGCGCGCCTTCGTTGTGGATGCCTCGGCGGGCCATGTCGATCGCCTCGATCCGGTTGGGGGGCATGCGGCCCTGCGCTTCGGTCAGGGCGTTGCAGATCTGGGTGTAGTCCTTGAGGATCTGGCGGAACGGACCCAGCGACAGGTGGAACTCACGCGCTGCGACGGCCGAGGTCACGGCAAATGCGATGCGCCGGTCGACCATCGCCAGCCGCAGGCGGTAGGGGCCTTCGATGTCCGGCACCGTGAAGGCGTTGTCCTGCAGAAGGTCCGAGATGGCCATGCGCGAATCGTCGTCCGCGGCGGCGTCGATTTCGATATGCGACAGCCGGGTCATCGGTTCAGCCGGTCCAGCCGCGCCCGCACCGACAGGCCATGCGCTTCCAAGCTTTCCGAGATCGCCAGCCGTTCGGCGGCGGGGCCAATGGTGGCGAGGGCTTCCGGCGTCATGCGGGCAAGCGTGGTGCGCTTCAGGAAGTCCATGACCGAGAGGCCGGAGGAGAAGCGGGCCGAGCGGGCGGTGGGCAGGACGTGGTTCGGGCCGCCGACATAATCCCCGATGGCCTCGGGCGTCCAGGCGCCGAGGAAGATCGCACCGGCATGGGTGATGCGGTCGGCCAGCCCTTCGGGGTCGGCCACGCAAAGTTCCAGATGTTCGGGGGCCACGCGGTTCGACAGGGCCGCGGCCTGCGCCAGATCGTCGGTCACGATGACGGCGCCGAAATCGTCCCAGCTTTTGCGGGCGATGGCGCGGCGTTCCAGCGTTTGCAGGCGGGCTTCCACCGCCTCGGCCACCGCGCGGCCGAAACCGGCATCGTTCGTGATCAGGATGGACTGGGCGCTTTCGTCATGTTCGGCCTGGCTCAGCAGGTCCAGCGCTATCCAGTCGGGATCGTTGTCGGCGTCGGCGATGACGAGGATTTCCGACGGGCCCGCGATCATGTCGATGCCCACCTTGCCGAAGACGCGGCGTTTCGCGGCCGCGACGAAGGCATTACCCGGCCCGGTGATCTTGTCGACCGGCTGCACCGTGGCGGTACCATAGGCCAGCGCGGCGATCGCCTGCGCGCCACCGATGCGATACACCGCATCCACCCCGGCGATGGAAGCCGCCAGCAGCACCAGCGGGTTCACCACGCCGTCCGGGGTGGGGCAGGTGACGACCAGCCGTTCCACCCCCGCCACCTTGGCCGGGATCGCGTTCATCAGGACCGAGGAGGGATAGCTCGCGAGCCCACCCGGCACGTAAAGCCCCGCGGCCGACACCGGCGTCCACCGCCAGCCCAGCGAGGCGCCGGAAGCGTCCGTCCAGCGCTGATCTTCCGGCATCTGGCGGGCGTGATAGGCGCGGATGCGTTCGGCGGCCAGTTCCAGCGCCGCCCGATCCTCGGGCGAGACCTTGGCGATCTCGGTCTCGATCTCCTCGGGGGTGAAGGCCAGCGTGTCCGGCGTCAGGTCCAGCCGGTCGAAGCGCGAGGTCAGTTCGATCACCGCCGCATCGCCCCGGACCCGCACATCGGCGATGATGTCGGCCACGACGGCGTCCACGTCCGGGCTGTCTTCACGCTTCATGCCCAGAAGGGCCGTGAAGGCCTGTTCGAAATCGGCGTCGCGGGTGGACAGGAACTGGGGCATCGCGGTCTCCTTTCCCTGACGCATAGCAAGGGGGCCGCGCCCCCTCAAGGCTCAGCGCCGGGTCAGGCGTGCGGCGCCATACAGGGTGTCGGTGCGGATCTCGGTGACGCGCATCATCTTGCCGGCGGGCTTGTAGGTCATGGTGAAGGGGAAGACGCGTTTTTCCGCCATCTCTTTCTCGGAATAGCCGGCGATGCGGCGGAACTCTCCGTTGCAGGTGGTGGTGCCGTTCTGGCGGCGGGGCTGCGAGAAGGCGACCTCCGTCGCGCGGCGGCCGTCGAAGAGGCGCAGCGACCTTCCGCATTCCTGACCGGCCGGCACATCGCGCAGCGCGGCGTAAAGCGCCGTCAGCGTGTCCACCGTGCCGCCCTGGGTGGCGGGGTTCACGTCATCCTCGTCGGGTTTGCGCGGCGGATCGTAGGCCTTCACCTGCGGCACGCCCGAACGGTATTCCATCGTGGCGCTGCGGGTGCGGCCGTTGTTGTCGGACCGTTCGGAGTAGGCCGACGGCACGAAGCGATCCCCCACCACGCGCCCTTGCGAGGAGGCGTCATAGCGAATGCTGCGCAGGATGCCGACCAGTCCGCCGCTTTGCAGCGACCCGCTGACGGCATAGCGGTTGTTCGTGACCTCTCCGTTGATCTGGAGGGTGCCGGCGCTGACGCCCCGGATCGTCAGCCCGTAAAGGGCGGTTTCCGCCTGCGCAGGCAAGGCCAGCAGCAGCGGTGTCAGAAGGGCGAGGATCTTCAGCATGGCATGTCCTTTCGGCGTTCCGCCCTATATATGCCAGCGATGCGCCGTGGCCATGTCGCTTGCCGCTTGACGGCGGGGGGCTTTGCGCTTAAGGACGCCCAACGGATTTTCGGCGCGCTGCCTTTTGGCGGTGCCCATCATGTTTGAAGGATAACATCATGTCGCGCGTCTGCGAATTGAGCGGTAAGGGCCCGATGACGGGCAACAAGATCTCCCACGCGAACAACAAGACCCGTCGTCGCTTCCTGCCGAACCTGAACGACGTCACGCTGATCTCGGACGTTCTGGGTCAGTCGTTCAAGTTCCGCATCTCGGCTGCCGCCCTGCGCACCGTCGATCACCGCGGCGGTCTGGACGCATTCCTGGCCAAAGCCAAGGACGACGAGCTGTCGGTCAACGCGCTGAAGATCAAGAAAGAAATCGCGAAAGCTCAGGCAACCGCCTGATCCCGCGTCGATATCCGGAAAGATCGGGCCTCGCCATCGGCGGGGCCCTTGCTTTTGGCGCGGCCGTTCAACGGCACTGCGCCTGCGCGGTTTCCCCGAAGCGGCTGTAGCGTTTCCAGAACGCGTTGTCGGCGCTGGTGCGGGACAGGCGGACGGCCTGCGCCCGTTCCGGATCGCCGAACAAGGACGCCGCCCGCCGCTGTTCGCTGCCATTCAACGTCGCGTCGGCCGCACGCTGGATGCAGCTGCAGGTGGAGGACCGGACCGACCCACGATCCGTGTCGAGGCAAGCGCGCTTTATGGGGCCCGAGCCTGCGCAGGCGGCAAGGCTTGCCCCCAAGACTATGGCAAGAGTGATCTTTTTCATCTGTCAGCCTCGTTCGGATGGGGCGGTCTGATGCCGCCTGACGGTATTGCGGCAGGATTATGGAGCGGGATCGCGATTCTTCAACCTGCGCGCGGCGGCCCCGCGAACCCTCGCGCGGATGTGACCTTATGCGAAGGCCATTGACCGGCCTTTGTTTCATGGTCATATGCGCGCCATGACCCAGCTTGATCGCATCCGCAACTTCTCCATCGTGGCGCATATCGACCACGGTAAATCCACCCTCGCAGATCGGCTGATCCAGCTGACGGGGACGGTGGCCGAACGCGACATGAAGGCCCAGATGCTGGACAGCATGGACATCGAGCGTGAGCGGGGCATCACCATCAAGGCCAACACCGTGCGGATCGAGTATCCGGCGAAGGACGGCCACACCTATATCCTGAACCTGATCGACACCCCCGGCCACGTCGACTTCGCCTATGAGGTGTCGCGGTCGATGCGCGCCGTCGAGGGGTCGCTTCTGGTCGTGGACGCGTCGCAGGGCGTGGAAGCGCAGACGCTGGCCAACGTGTACCAGGCCATCGACGCGGGCCACGACATCGTGCCGGTGCTGAACAAGATCGACCTTCCGGCGGCCGAACCCGACCGTGTGAAGGCCCAGATCGAGGATGTGATCGGCATCGATGCCTCGGACGCGATCCCGATCAGCGCGAAATCCGGCATGGGCATTCCCGAGGTGCTGGAGGCGATCGTGACGCGTCTTCCCGCGCCGAAGGGTGAACGCGACGCGCCGCTGAAGGCGATGCTGGTCGATTCGTGGTACGACCCCTATCTGGGCGTGGTCGTCATGATCCGCGTCATGGACGGCGTCATCCGCAAGGGCGACCGGGTGAAGATGATGCAGACCGGCGCCATTTACGGCATCGACAAGCTGGCGGTGTTGAAGCCCGCGATGGTCGACATCGCCGAGCTTGGACCGGGCGAGATCGGTGTTCTGACCGCCTCCATCAAGCAGGTGCGCGACACGCGGGTGGGGGACACCATCACGCACGAACGCAAGGGCACCGACACGGCGCTGCCGGGCTTCAAGCCGGCGCAGCCCGTGGTGTTCTGCGGCCTGTTCCCCGTGGACGCCAACGATTTCGAGGATCTGCGCGACGCGATCGAGAAGCTGGCCCTGAACGACGCCTCCTTCAGCTACGAGATGGAGACGTCGGCAGCACTCGGCTTCGGCTTCCGCTGCGGCTTCCTGGGGCTGCTGCACCTTGAGGTGATCCGCGACCGTCTGGAACGTGAATACGACATGGACCTGATCACTACGGCGCCGTCCGTGGTCTTCAAGCTGTACATGAAGGACGGGGAGGTGCGCGAGCTGCACAACCCCGCCGACATGCCCGACCTGACCTATGTCGACCATATCGAGGAGCCGCGCATCAAGGCCACGATCATGGTGCCGGACGAATATCTTGGCGACATCCTGAAGCTATGCCAGGACCGCCGCGGCATCCAGGTGGACCTGTCCTATGCCGGCAGCCGCGCCATGGTCGTCTATGACCTGCCGCTGGCCGAGGTGGTGTTCGACTTCTACGACCGCCTGAAATCGGTGACGAAGGGCTACGCATCCTTCGACTACCAGATTTCGGAGTATCGTGAGGATCATCTGGTGAAGATGTCCATCCTCGTGAATGACGAACCGGTGGATGCGCTGTCGATCATGGTGCACCGCGACCGGGCGGAATCGCGCGGCCGGGCGATGGTCGAAAAGCTGAAGGACCTGATCCCGCGGCACATGTTCAAGATCCCGATTCAGGCCGCGATCGGCGGGCGGGTGATCGCGCGGGAAACCCTGTCGGCGATGCGCAAGGACGTGACGGCGAAATGCTATGGCGGCGACGCCACCCGGAAGAAGAAGCTTCTGGAAAAGCAGAAGGCCGGCAAGAAGAAGATGCGTCAGTTCGGCAAGGTGGAGATTCCGCAGGAAGCCTTCATCAGCGCCCTGAAGATGGACAGCTGAAAACGGGGCCTAGCGCCCCGTTTCCTTTTTCAATTCGTCGATCCGTTCACTGGCCTGCGCCTTGGTCAGCGTTTCGTCGAAGTCGGTCTTGGCTTCCTCGCTCAACGTCTTGAGGTAGCTGGCCTGCGCGCCGGTCATCGGCTCATCGCCCGTTACCCAGTCTTCGGGATTCTTTTCGGCGTTGCCGGTCGGATGCGATTTTGGGTTGTCCATGATGCCCTCGTGTTCATCGAATGTTCACCAACCCGATGGGGCGGAAAAGGTTCCGCCCCGAAGGTGCCGCAGCCGGTTAGATCAGCTTGCCCATCGCCACCGCCGTGTCCGACATGCGGTTGGAGAAGCCCCATTCGTTGTCGTACCACGTCAGGATGCGCACCATTCGGCCTTCCATGACGCGGGTCTGGTCCATGTGGAAGATGGACGACCGCGGATCGTGGTTGAAGTCGGAGCTGACATTCGGCGCATCGGTGTAGCCGAGGATGCCTTTCAGCCGACCGTCGGCGGCCTCGCGGATCGCGGCGTTGATCTCCTCGGCCGTGGTGTCGCGGGCGGCTTCGAACACAAAGTCCACGACCGAGACGTTGGGCGTGGGCACACGGATCGCCACGCCGTCCAGCTTGCCCTTCAGTTCCGGCAGCACCAGCCCCACGGCCTTGGCCGCGCCGGTGGAAGTCGGGATCATCGACAGGGCCGCCGCGCGCGCGCGGTAAAGGTCCTTGTGCATCGTGTCCAGCGTCGGCTGATCGCCGGTGTAGGAGTGGATGGTCGTCATGAAGCCCTTGGAGATGCCAATCGCGTCGTTCAGTACCTGCGCCACCGGCGACAGACAGTTCGTCGTGCAAGAGGCGTTGGAGACGACCAGATCGTCCTTGGTCAGGCTGTCATGGTTCACGCCATAAACGATGGTCTTGTCGGCCCCGTCGGAGGGCGCGGAGACGAGCACGCGCTTCGCCCCGCTTTCCAGATGGACCTTGGCCTTTTCACGGGCGGTGAAGATGCCGGTGCATTCCAGCACCACATCCACATGACCCCAAGGCAGTTCGGCGGGGTTTTTCAGGGCCGTCACCTGCATCGGGCCGCGGCCGGCGTCGATGGTGTCGGTGGTGGTGATCACCTCGGACGGGAAACGGCCGTGCACCGAATCGAACCGCAGGAGGTGGGCGTTCGTTTCGACCGGACCCAGATCATTGATGGCCACCACCTCGATGTCGGTGCGGCCGGATTCGATGATGCTGCGCAGGACATTGCGCCCGATACGGCCGAAGCCGTTGATGGCAACTTTTACGGACATGCGCTCTCTCCCAGTTAGCGTTGGCGCTAACATGGGGGCGAAAGCCGCATGTGGCAAGGGCGAACCCTCAGCGCCAGAATTGCAGCCAGTCGATCAGCTTCAGAAACCGCCGCATCAGGAACGGCACGCCGCCAAGGCCCAGCGCCAGATCAAGGCAAATGGCCGCGGTGATCACCGCGGCCAGCCAAAGTGCAATCCTGTTCGTCACGTGCGCCCCTTTTCAGTGAAGGAGCCGCCCCATCGCTGCGGCCACGTCGGCCATGCGGCAGGAGAATCCCCATTCGTTGTCGTACCACGCCAGGACACGGACGGTGCGGCCGCCGATGACCTTGGTCTGGTCAGGCGCGAAGATAGACGAGAAGGGCGTGTGATTGAAGTCGATCGACACCTTCGGTTCCGGATCGTAGGACAGGACGCTGCCCATGGCGCCGGCGGCGGCTTCGGCCACGACGGCGTTCACATCGGCCACGGTCACGTCCTTTTTCGCCACGAAGGTCAGGTCAACGGCGGACACGTTGGGCGTGGGCACACGGATGGCCGACCCGTCCAGCTTGCCCTTCAGCTCGGGCAGAACCTCGGCGATCGCCTTCGCGGCGCCGGTGGAGGTGGGGATCATCGCCATGGCGGCGGCGCGGGCGCGATACAGGTCGTCGTGGCGGCGGTCCAGCGTGGGCTGGTCGCCCGTATAGGAGTGGATCGTGGTCATGATGCCCGATTCGATGCCGATGGCGTCGTTCAGCACCTTTGCCAAGGGCGCGAGGCAGTTCGTCGTGCACGACCCGTTCGACACCATCCGGTCGGACAGCAGCAGGTCACGGTCGTTCACGCCGTACACCACGGTGCGGTCCACGTTCTTGGCGGGGGCGGAGATCAGGACCGCCTTGGCCCCGCGTTCCATATGCGCCTTGGCCTTGGTGCCGTCGTTGAACTTGCCCGTGCATTCCAGAACGACGTCCACGCCGTCCCAGTCCAGCGCGCCCAGATCATAGGTGGACATCATGCGGATCGGGCTACCGCCCAGATCCAGCATCCCGTCGCGCACCCGCACGGTGCCCGGGAACCGGCCATGCACCGAGTCGTATTTCAGCAGGTGGGCGTTTGTTTCCACCGGCCCGGTCGCGTTCACGGCCACCACCTGAATGTCGTTCCGGCCCGACTGCGCGATATGCGCCAGCGTGCAGCGCCCGATCCGTCCGAAACCGTTGATGCCAACCGTGATGGTCATGAACCCGATCCTTTTGCGATGTTGTCGGGAATGTAAGCGCTCCGGCCGTCAGGTAAAAGCAAAAACCGTGCGTTTTCAGTATGTTAACGCAAACATGGAAGATTGCGCTAACGGTTCGCTTGCCCCTGTCCGGCCGCAGGGCCAGATAAGGCGAAGGATTTCTACAGAGGTATCAAGGTCATGAGCGGACTTCTCGCATTGTTGGACGACGTGGCGGGCATCGCCAAGGTGGCGGCGTCTTCCGTTGACGACATTGCGGCCGCCGCCGGAAAGGCGGGGACGAAGGCCGCCGGCGTGGTCATCGACGACACGGCCGTGACCCCCCGCTATGTCACCGGGATTGACGCGTCGCGCGAATTGCCGATGATCGGGCGGATCGCCATGGGGTCGCTGAAGAACAAGATCCTGATTCTTCTGCCCGCGCTTTTGATCCTGCAAACCTTCCTGCCTTGGGTGATCACCCCGCTCCTGATGGTCGGCGGCGCGTATCTGGCCTATGAAGGGGCCGAGAAGGTGCTGCACATGCTGGCCCCCGGCACCGACGCCAAGGCCGACGCCGACCACACCCCCCGGGACCCCGCCAAGCTGGAGGAACAGAAGGTCACCGGCGCCATCAAGACCGATTTCATCCTGAGCGCGGAGATCATGACCATCGCGCTGAGCCAGATCGAGAATGACAGCCTTTGGGTCGAGGCGATCGCCCTGGCCGTGGTTGGGATCGGCGTCACGCTGGGCGTCTATGGCGTGGTGGCCCTGCTGGTGAAGATCGACGACATCGGGTTGGGGATGGCGAAACGTTCGCCGGGGATGCGCGGCTTCGGGATGGCGCTGGTGCGGGGGATGCCCGTCTTCCTGTCGGCGCTGGCCTTCGTCGGAACACTGGCCATGCTGTGGGTCGGCGGAAACATCCTGACGCACGGCCTGCATGAAACGCTTTGGGAGGCGCCCTATGAAACCATCCACCACTGGGCCGAGGCGGCCGCGAACGCCGTGGGCGTGGCGCATGGCTTCGTGGTCTGGCTGGTGGCGGCGGTCTGCGACGGGATCATCGCGCTGGTCGTGGGTGGCATCATCGTCGCGGTGACGCATCCCTTCATGAAAAAGGCCGCCCACTAAGGGCGGCCTTCAAGGTCACAGAAGCGACTTCACCTTTTCGACCGTCGCCTCGGCCGTGATCCCGAACTCCTGATACAGGCGCTCGGCCGGGGCGGAGGCGCCGAAGCCGGTCATGCCGATGAAGCCGGCCTTCTTCTCGGTTCCACGCTCGCCCAGAAGCCAGCGGTCCCACGGCATGCGGACGCCCGCCTCGATCGCGACGCGGACGGGGCCGGGGGGCAGGACCTTGCGGCGGTAGGCCTCGTCCTGCTGGGCGAAGATCTCCATGCACGGGACGGAAACGACGCGGGTGCCGATGCCTTGGGCTTCCAGCAGTTCGCGCGCCTTCATGGCCACGGCAACCTCGGTTCCCGTGGCCATCAGGATTACCTGACGCTTGCGAGTCGATTCCGCCAGGATGTAGGCGCCCTGCGCGGTCAGGTTGCGCTGGCTGTGCGTGGTACGCAGAGTCGGCACGCCCTGACGGGACAGCGCCATGACCGACGGCGTGGTCTTCGTGGTCAGCGCCAGTTCCCAAGCCTCGGCCGCTTCGACCGCGTCAGCAGGGCGGAACACCCAGGTGTTGGGCGTGGAGCGGCTGATCGTCAGATGTTCGACCGGCTGGTGGGTCGGGCCGTCTTCGCCCAGACCGATGGAATCGTGGGTCATCACGAACACGCTCGGGATGCCCATCAGGGCGGCCAGACGCATGGAGGGACGGGCATAGTCGGTAAAGGCCATGAACGTGCCGCCATAGGCGCGCAGCCCGCCATGCAGCGTGATCCCGTTGATCGCCGCCGCCATGCCGTGTTCACGAATGCCGTAATACACGTAGCGGCCCTTGGGCGTGTCGGTGTCGAACACGCCCATGTCGGCGGTCTTGGTGTTGTTCGACTTCGTCAGGTCGGCCGAACCCCCGATGGTTTCGGTGACGATCGGGTTGATCGCTTCCAGCGCCATCTCCGACGCCTGGCGCGTGGCCAGCTTCGGCGCCTTTTCCGTGATCGTCTTCTTCAGCGCGCGGATCGCGGCGGGCAGACGCTTGGGCATGTCGCCGGCGAACTGGCGGGCGAATTCCAGCTGCTTGGCTTCGGACAGGGCGCCCAGACGGGCCTTCCATTCGGCATGGGTGGCGGCGCCCTTCTGGCCGATGGCCTCCCACGCGGATTTCACGTCGGCCGGAATCTGGAACGGGCCATGCTCCCAGCCATAGGCGGTGCGGGTGTCGGCGATCAGCTTGGCGTCCGTCAGCGCGCCGTGACCGGTCGACGTGTCCTGCGCCGAGGAGCCGAGCGCGATGTTCGTCGTGCAGGCCACCATGGCGGGGCGGGGCGAGGCCTTGGCCGCCGTGATCGCGCGGTCGATGTCGGAGGGATCATGGCCGTCGCATTCAAACACGTCCCAGCCCGAAGCCGCGAAGCGGGCCTTCTGGTCCGTCACGTCCGACAAGGACACCTTGCCGTCGATGGTGATGTCGTTGTTGTCCCACAGCACGATCAGCTTGGACAGCTTCAGGCGGCCGGCAAGGCCGATGGCCTCCTGGCTCACGCCCTCCATCAGGCAGCCGTCGCCGGCGATGACATAGGTGAAGTGGTCGACGATCTTCTTGCCCCAGCGCGCGGCCAGATGCGCCTCGGCGATGGCGAACCCGACCGAGGTGGCAAGGCCCTGACCGAGCGGGCCGGTCGTCATCTCGATCCCGCCGGCATGGCCGTATTCGGGATGGCCCGCGGTGATGGCGCCCCACTGGCGGAAGTTCTTGATCTGCTCCAGCGTCATGTCGGCATAGCCGGTCAGGTGCAGCAGCGAATAGAGCAGCATGGACCCGTGACCGGCCGACAGGATGAAGCGGTCGCGGTCGGGCCATTGGGGATCGGCCGCATCGAACTTCATGTGCTTTTCGAACAGCACGGTCGCGACGTCGGCCATGCCCATCGGCATGCCGGAATGGCCGGAATTCGCGGCCGCGACGGCGTCCAGCGTCAGGGTGCGGATGGCGACGGCTTTCGACCAGTGCTCGGGGTGCTCTCGGCGCAGGGTGGGAAGATCCAAAGCGCGCGCTCCTTTTGTTCGATGGGATGGGTTGTCCATATCAGCCGGGGCGGCAAGATCAAGCGCGCCGGGGGATTGGGGGGCTAAATCCCGCGTGGATACGCGCTACACTTGGCGAAAGACGGCGCGAACCCCGATTCGCGCGGAAAGAAGGAGGCTGGATGCAGGATCTGGTAGAGCTTGAGCGTCGGATTTCCCGGGCGCTGGAACGGATCGGAACCGCGGCCGAAGGGTTGCAGGGCAACGCGACCGGGTCGCGGGCCGTGGAGGAGGAGCGGGAGGTCAATGCCCAGCTGGCCGAACGCCTGCGCGTCGTGAAGGAACGCTCCGCCGCCCGCATCGCGGCGCTGGAGGCCGAGGTGGCGAGCCTGACCGAACAGCTGGAGACCCTGCGTTCCGCCGCCGGAGAGCTGCACGAGCAGCTGTCCGAGATGCGGGGCGACACCTCGGCTGCCGAGGTGGAAAGCCTGCGCGCCCTGCGAGCGTCGGACCGGGCCGAGCTGGACGCGGTGCTGGCGGCGCTGGTGCCGCACGTGACCAAGGCGGAAGAGGTGCAGCATGGCTGATCTGGACATCGTCATCGGCAACAAGACCTTCACCGTGGCCTGCCAGGACGGGCAGGAACAGTTCCTGCGGTCCGCCGCCCGGCATCTGTCGGAACAGGCCGACGCGCTTCTGGCGCAAATCGGCCGGATGCCCGCCGACCGGATGCTGCTGATGGCCGGCCTGATGCTGGCCGACAAGACCATCACGATGGAGCAGGAGCTGACCAACACCCGTCACACCCTGCACGAGCTTCAGAACCGTCCTGCTCCGCCGCCCGAGCGGGTGGAGGTTCCGGTGATCCCGCCGGTGGTGGTGGAAACGATGGCCGAACTCGCCGCGCGGGCCGAGGCCGTGGCCGCCCGGATCGAGGAGCGCGCCGCATCATGAAGCGCGTCGCCCTGATCCTTTCGCTGCTGCTGCCGGTCGCGGCGCAGGCCGAAACGACGTTCGACAACGGCTCCTACACCTGCGATCGCGGTGTGCAGGTGCCGGTCACCTATGTGAACGCCGAGGATCTGTCGGTCGCAGTGCTGAACGTGGAAGGCAGCCAGATCACGCTGCAGGTGGAGCCTTCCGCTTCGGGCGCGCGCTATGGCTGGCCGTCGGACGGGTCGCATTACGTCTGGTGGACCAAGGGGCCCGACGCGACGCTGCTGTGGCATGACGGTGAAAAAGGGGAGGAGGTCGAACTGACCTCCTGCACCCGGAATTGAAAAAGCCCCGGGTGACCGGGGCTTTTCCTTATTCGGCGTTGGCCTGACGGATCTTGTCGGCCGCGTCCTGATCGTAGGTGATGCCGTTGTTGGCGAACAACGTGTCCAGTTCACCCGACAGCGTCATCTCGGTGATGATGTCGCAGCCGCCGACGAATTCGCCCTTCACGTAAAGCTGCGGGATCGTGGGCCAGTCGGAGAAGTCCTTGATGCCCTGGCGCATCTCCGGATCGGCCAGAACGTTCACGTCCTTGAACGCCACGCCCATGTAGTTCAGCACGCCCGCCACGCGGCTGGAAAAGCCGCATTGCGGCATCTGCGCGGTGCCCTTCATGAACAGCACGACGTCGTTGGTGTCGATCGTTTGACGGATCTGTTCCTGTGCGGTCATCTTCATCCCTTTCTGCCTTGCCGGTCGGTGCCCGGCGGTCGGCGCGGCCCTGCTGCCGCATCTGTTCTAAATCCGGCACGGCCCCGCGGCGGGGCCGCCGGGATCACGGCGCCTTGGTGGTCAGCGCCAAGGCGTGCAACTCGCCGTTCGATCCGTCCATCTTGCCCTTCAGGCTGGCATAAACGGCGCGTTGCTGCTGCACGCGGTTCATGGTCTTGAAGCTTTCATCCACCACCTCGGCTGCCCAATGGTTGCCGTCGCCGGCAAGGTCCGTGATGGTGATCTTCGCATCCGGAAAACCTTCCCGGATCAGGGCTTCGATGTCGTGGGCTTCCATGGGCATGGGAGTGTCCTTTGGCTAGTCCCCCTTGATGTAGCCCCGCCCCCTGCCATGCGCAAGAAGGCGGGGCCAGGGATCAGGCGACCGCAGCCTCGAACGCCGAACGGTAGAGGGCCGACAGTTCGGCCAGCGGCGCCTGCGCCTCGTCAAAGCGCACGGTGTCGCCGCCGAAGGTGCCGGCCACGTCTAGCCAGACGCCGGCCTTGTCCGCCGCCGCCTTCAACGCGTGAATGTCCGACGGGTCGATCGCCACCAGATAGCGGGCCTGATCCTCTCCGAACAGCGCGCCCGTTTCGGCGAAGGAGATGTCGAGGCCGAGGCCCGCACCTTCCGCCATCTCGAACGCCGCGAGGGCGAGGCCGCCATCCGACAGGTCGCTTGCTGCATTGAACAGGCCGCGGTTGGCGCGCAGGAACTCGCCGTTCCGACGCTCCATCAGCAGGTCCACATGCGGGGCGTCGCCATCCTCGCGGCCCAGAAGTTCGGCCAGAACGGCAGACTGGCCCATGTGGCCGGTCGTCTGGCCGATCACCACGATCAGGTCGCCGTCCTGCGGCTGACCCGCGATCAGTTCGTCCAGCGTCAGGATGCCCACGGCGCCGATGGTCGGCGTCGGCAGGATGCCCTGACCGTCGGTTTCGTTGTAGAGCGACACGTTGCCCGACACGATCGGCATGTCCAGCGCGATGCACGCCTCGCCGATGCCCTGGATGGCGCCAACGAACTGGCCCATGATCTCGGGCTTCTCGGGGTTGCCGAAGTTCATGTTGTCGGTGGTGGCCAGCGGCTTCGCGCCGACGGCGGTCAGGTTGCGATACGCCTCGGCCACGGCCTGACGACCGCCCTGGACGGGGTTGGCCTTGACGTAGCGCGGGGTCACGTCGGACGTGAAGGCCAGCGCTTTCTGCGTTCCGTGCACGCGCACCACGCCTGCGCCCAGACCCGGCGCACGGATCGTGTCGGCCATGACCATGCTGTCATACTGTTCGTACACCCACGCCTTGTGGGCGTAGGACGGCGAGCCGATGAGCGCGCGCAGCCCCTCGATCGGGTCGATGGCCGGAACCGGCTCCATCGCGGCGGCGGCGGGCGTGGCCACCCACGGGCGGTCGTATTCGGGCGCCGAGGAGGACAGCTTCGACAGCGGCAGGTCGGCCATGACCGTGTCGTTGTGCACGATCAGGAAGCGGTCCTCGGGAATCGTCTCGCCCACGATGGCGAAGTCCAGATCCCATTTCACGAAGATCGCGCGGGCCTCGTCCTCCATCTCGGGCTTCAGCACCATGAGCATGCGCTCCTGGCTTTCCGACAGCATCATCTCGTAGGCGGTCATGTTCGTTTCGCGCTGCGGGACGTTGTTCAGGTCCAGCCGGATGCCAAGGCCGCCCTTGTCGCCCATCTCCACCGCGGAACAGGTCAGACCGGCGGCCCCCATGTCCTGGATGGAGATGACGGCGCCCGAGGCCATGAGTTCAAGGCAGGCTTCCAGCAGGCGTTTTTCGGTGAAGGGATCGCCGACCTGCACGGTCGGGCGCTTCTCCTCGATCGTGTCGTCGAATTCGGCGCTGGCCATGGTCGCGCCGCCCACGCCGTCGCGCCCCGTCTTGGCGCCCAGATACACGACCGGCATGCCGACGCCCGAGGCGGCGGAGTAGAAGATCGCGTCCGTGTCGGCGAGACCGGCGGCGAAGGCGTTCACGAGGCAATTGCCGTTATAGGCCTTGTGGAAGCGGACCTCTCCGCCCACCGTCGGCACACCGAAGGCGTTGCCATAACTGCCCACGCCTTCCACGACGCCCTTCACCAGATGGCTGGTCTTGGGGTGCGACGGCACGCCGAAGGACAGCGCGTTCATCGCCGCGATGGGGCGCGCGCCCATGGTGAACACGTCGCGCAGGATGCCGCCCACGCCGGTGGCCGCGCCCTGATGTGGCTCGATGTAGGAGGGGTGGTTGTGGCTCTCCATCTTGAAGATGACGGCCTGACCGTCGCCGATATCCACCACGCCCGCATTCTCACCGGGGCCGCAGATGACCTGCGGGCCGGTGGTCGGCAGCGTGCGCAGCCACTTCTTGGAGGATTTGTAGGAGCAATGTTCGTTCCACATCGCCGAGAAGATGCCGAGTTCGGTGAAGGTCGGCTCCCGTCCGATGATGTCGAGGATCCGGTCGTATTCGTCCGGTTTCAAACCATGGGCGGCGATCAGCTCGGGCGTGATGGTGGGCTCGGACATGGCTTTCCTCGGACGCTGGGGATTTGGCCCGCGTCATAAGGCGAAAGCGGCGTCTAGGGAAGGTGCGAAAAAAAAGCCGGGCATAGCCCGGCCTAAGTCCAACAGGGAGGTATGAAAGCAGCGATCACGGACCGCCGCCTTCGCATACTGATTTAAAAAGACCCTGCTTATTTCGCAAGCAAATTGGAAACATATTGGCGCATATCAGCTATGCGCCAAGTGCATACTAGCTGTCCTGAAGCTTCTTGCGGTAGGCGATGATCTCTTCCGTGATGAAGTCGCGGAAGGCCGCCACGCGCTTGGAATGGCGCAGCTCCTCGGGATAGGCGAGGAAGACCGGCACGTCGTTCGACGACACCTCGGGCAGGACGCGCACCAGATGCGGGAATTCCGCGGCCAGATAGTCGGGCAGGACGCCGATCCCAAGATGGTTCAGCACCGCCTGCATCACCCCGAAATAGTTGTTCACCGTCAGGGTGGAGGGGATGTCATGACTCATCAGCTCCGCGATCAGGGCGGCGCCGGCGCTGACCTGCGGGGTGCCCGCATGCTGGCAGATCAGCCGGTGGCGGCTGAAATCGGCCATCGTGGTGGGCGTGCCGTGCTGTTCCAGATAATCGGGGGAGGCGTAAAGCTGCATCCGGATCGTCATCAGCCGCTTGCGGATCAGGTCGGCCTGGCTCGGCTCCTTCATGCGGATCGCGACGTCGGCCTCGCGCATGGGCAGGTCCAGCACCCGCTCCTCCAGCATCAGGTCGATCTTGAGCGCGGGGTACTTCTTGTAAAGGTTCACCAGACGCGGGGCCAGCCACATCGTGCCCAGACCGATGGTGGAGGTGACGCGCAACTCGCCGAACACCTCGTCCTCGCTGTCGCGGATGCGGGCGGCGGCGGCGTCCAGACGCTTGGCCATGGCGCTGGTGGCGTCAAACAGCAGTTCGCCCTGTTCCGTCAGGATCAGGCCGCGCGCGTGGCGGTGGAACAGCGTGACGTTCAGGCTTTCTTCCAACGCGCGGATCTGCCGGCTGACCGCCGATTGGGACAGATGCAGCGTGTCCCCCGCATGTGTCAGGCTGCCCGCATCGGCAACCGCGTGAAAGATGCGAAGTTTGTCCCAGTCCATTATCGTTTCCTTGGCCTCGTCGTCCATCTAAGCGTGGCATGGCAGAGTTGCAAACAGAACATGGCTGGAAACCGCCCATGGACAGGCTGCGGCAAGACGACTAGCCATACCGGAAGGTGACGGAAGGGGAGAGATGCGATGGCCGTGGGCGTCTTCGATTCGGGGCTTGGCGGGCTGACGGTGCTGGACGCGCTGCAACGCCGGATGCCGCAGGTTCCCTTTGTGTATCTGGGCGACAACGCCCATGCCCCTTATGGCGTGCGCGACGCCGACGACATCTACAACCTGACGACCCGCGCCGTGGAACGGCTGTGGGACGAAGGGTGCGATCTGGTGATCCTGGCCTGCAACACCGCCTCGGCTGCGGCACTGAAGCGCATGCAGGAAACGTGGATCCCGCCGGAGAAGCGCGTGCTGGGCGTGTTCGTCCCGCTGATCGAGGCGCTGACCGAACGGCAATGGGGCGACAACACCGCGCCGCGCGAAGTGGCCGTGAAGCACGTGGCCCTGTTCGCGACCCCTGCGACCGTCGCCAGCCGCGCTTTCCAGCGCGAACTCGCGTTCCGCGCCATCGGCGTCGACGTGGAGGCGCAGCCCTGCGGCGGCGTGGTCGACGCGATCGAGGCGGGGGACGAGATCTTGGCCGAGGCGCTGGTGAAAAGCCATGTGGAGGCGCTGCTGCGCCGCATGCCGCGCCCGGACGCCGCCGTTCTGGGCTGCACGCATTATCCGCTGATGGAAACGGTGTTCCAGAAGGCGCTGGGGGCGGAGGTCGCGGTTTTCTCGCAGCCCAACCTCGTGGCGGCGGCGCTGGACGACTACCTTGCGCGCCGTCCCGAATTTCTTGGCGCGGGCACCGAAAGCCGCTATTTGACGACCGGCAACCCCGACAGCGTGTCCGCCCACGCCACGCAGTTCTTGCGGCGCGGCGTCCGGTTCGAGGCCGCCTGACCGATCGCGCGACAGAAAGGACATCCCATGACCCATCGCATCGCCATTCTTGGCGCTTCCGGCTACACGGGGGCGGAACTGGTCCGCCTGATCTCCACCCATCCGTCGATGCGGATCGTGGCGCTGTCGGGCGACCGCAAGGCCGGCATGGCCATGGCCGAGGTGTTTCCCTTCCTGCGCCACCTCGACCTGCCGAAGCTGCAGAAGATCGAGGAGATCGACTTTTCGAACGTCGATCTGGCCTTCTGCGCCCTGCCGCACGCGACCTCGCAGGCCGTGATCAAGGAACTGCCCCGTGATCTGAAGATCGTGGACCTGTCCGCCGACTTCCGCCTGCGCGACCCGGCCGAATACCAGAAGTGGTACGGTCAGCCCCACGCCGCCGAGGAGATGCAGAAGGAAGCCGTCTACGGCCTGACCGAGTTCTATCGCGACGACATCCGGTCCGCGCGTCTGGTCGCCGGCACGGGCTGCAACGCGGCCACTGGCCAGTACGCCGTCCGCCCGCTGATCGAGGCGGGCGTGATCGATCTGGACGAGATCGTGATGGACCTGAAGGCGGGCGTGTCCGGTGCCGGGCGCAGCCTGAAGGAGAACCTTCTGCACGCCGAACTGTCGGAAGGCACCAGCGCCTACAGCGCAGGTGGAAAGCATCGCCATCTGGGGGAGTTCGATCAGGAGTTCTCGAAGCTGGCGGGCCGCCCGGTCCTGATCCAGTTCACGCCGCACCTCGTGCCGATGAACCGCGGCATCCTCGCCGACGTCTATGTGCGGGGGGAGCCTGCGGCGATCCACAAGGCGCTTGCCGATCGTTACGCTGCGGAGCCCTTCCTCCACGTCCTGCCCTTCGGCACCTTGCCGTCCAGCCATGACGTGCGCGGGTCGAACCATGTGCACATCGGTGTGATCGGCGATCGCATTCCGGGACGCGCGCTGGTGGTTGCGACCCTCGACAACCTGTGCAAAGGGTCCAGCGGTCAGGCGATGCAGAACGCGAACCTGATGCTGGGGATCGAGGAAACCGCCGGACTGACGCTGGCCCCCGTCTTCCCCTGATCACGAGCCACCTTTGGGGACACCATGAAGGGTCTGAAAAAACGCCGGCGCATCCAGATCATTGCGCTGGCCTTCGTCGCCTTGTCGGCATCGACGGCGCTTGTCGGCTGGTCGATGCAATCGGGCATCAACTTCTTCCGCTCCCCCAGCCAGGTGCTGAGCGATCCGCCGAAGCCCGGCGAGGTGTTTCGCCTTGGGGGGCTGGTCGCGGAAGGCAGCCTGATCCGCGGCCAGGGGGAGGCGATCACCTTCAACGTCACGGACGGATCGGTGCTGGTGCCCGCGCAATACACCGGCGTGCTGCCCGACCTGTTCGGGGAAGGGGAGGGCGTGGTCGGCACCGGCAAGATGGAAGGTAACACCTTCGTCGCCACCGAGATCCTGGCCAAACATGACGAGACGTACATGCCGAAGGAAGTTGTGAACGCCCTGAAGGAACAGGGCGTCTACGAGGCTCCGAAATGAAAAGGACCGGCCCTTGTGCCGGTCCTTTGATTTAGCGCGTTTCCAGATCCGTGTAGTCGCGACGCGCCGGGCCGGTATACAGCTGGCGCGGACGGCCGATCTTCAGCGACGGGTCCGAGATCATCTCTTTCCACTGGCTGATCCAGCCCACCGTGCGCGACAGCGCGAAGATCGGCGTGAACATCGACGTGGGGAAGCCCATCGCGTCCAGGATGATGCCCGAATAGAAGTCCACGTTCGGATACAGCTTCTTGGAGATGAAGTAGTCGTCCTCCAGCGCGATCCGCTCCAGCTCCTTCGCGACCTGCAGCGTCGGGTTGTTGTGGATGCCCATCAGCTCCAGCACTTCGTCGGCCGATTCCTTCATGACCTTCGCGCGCGGGTCGAAGTTCTTGTAGACGCGGTGGCCGAAGCCCATCAGGCGGAAGGGATCGTTCTTGTCCTTCGCGCGCTCGATGAATTCGGGGATGCGGTCGACGGTGCCGATCTCGCGCAGCATCTCCAAGCAGGCCTGGTTCGCGCCGCCATGGGCCGGGCCCCACAGGCAGGCGATGCCTGCCGCGATGCAGGCGAAGGGGTTCGCGCCCGAGGATCCCGCCAGACGCACGGTGGAGGTCGACGCGTTCTGTTCGTGATCCGCGTGCAGCATCATGATGCGGTCCATGGCCTTGGCCAGAACCGGGTTGACCTCATAGGGTTCGGCCGGGACCGAGAAGCACATGTGCAGGAAGTTCGACGCGTAATCCAGATCGTTGCGCGGATACACGAAAGGCTGGCCGATCGCGTATTTGTAGGCCATCGCGGCGATCGTCGGCAGCTTGGCGATCAGGCGGAACGAGGCCACCTCGCGCTGGTGCGGGTCCGTGATGTCGGTGGAGTCGTGATAGAAGGCCGACATGGCGCCCACGACGCCGACCATCGTCGCCATCGGGTGCGCGTCGCGGCGGAAGCCGCGGAAGAAGTTGTGCATCTGTTCATGCACCATCGTGTGGCGCGTGACCGTGGTGCGGAACTCCTCCATCGCCGCCTTGGAAGGCAGGTCGCCGTAAAGCAGCAGGTAGCACACCTCGAGGAAGCAGGACTGTTCGGCCAGCTGCTCGATCGGGTAGCCGCGGTGCAGGAGTTCGCCCTTGTCGCCATCAATGAAGGTGATGGAGCTGTCGCAGGATGCGGTGGAGGTGAAACCGGGATCGTAGGTGAACACGTCCAGCTCGCTATACAGCTTGCGGATGTCGAGCACGTCCGGTCCTGCCGTCGGGCTGCGGACCGGAAGTTCCACGGTCTTGTCGCCGAAAGTCAGTGAGGCGCTTTTCGTCATAGGGTCATCCCTCTCCAGTCACGGAGGGACGAAATCGGCCCCCCAAACATCTTGCGGGGCCGCGGGACGCATTTCAAGCGGCGTCCCGAAGTCGCGCGATCGTTTCGTCCCGACCGATGACCAGCATCATGTCGTAGACGCTTGGCGTCGCCGTCCGTCCGGCCAGCGCGGCGCGGATCGGGGCGGCCAGCTTGCCAAAGCCCAGACCCCGTTCCTCCGCAAAGCCGGTCAGAAGCGGCTCCAAATCCTCCTTCGTCCAGCTAGCACCCGACAGCCGCTCCGTCAAATCCTTCAGTATGCTACGGGATACAGAATCCAGCGACGCCTCCGCCTTCTCGTCCCGTTCGACGGGACGACGGGCCAGCGCGAACCGCGCCTTTTCCAGCAGGTCGGGGAAGGTCTTGGCCCGATCCTTCAAAGCGTACATGCCGCGGCGCAGGTGATCGCGCTGCGTGTCGTCCAGCGCGGGCTGGCCGCTGGCAGCCAGGAAGGCTTCCAGTTCCTCCAGAACCTCCGCGTCGTCCATCATCGCGATATGCTGACCACAGGTATGTTCCAGTTTCTTGAAGTCCAGCCGGGCGGGGGCGCGGCCGATGCCGGACAGGTCGAACCATTCCTTGGCCTGCTCGGTCGTGAAGATCTCGTCGTCCCCGTGGCTCCACCCCAGCCGGGCCAGGTAGTTGCGCATCCCGGCGGCGGGATAGCCCATGACCTGATACTCCTCCACGCCCAGGGCGCCGTGGCGTTTCGACAGCTTCTTGCCGTCGGCGCCGTGGATCAGCGGGATGTGCGCCCAGACCGGAACCGTCCAGCCCATGGCGTCATAGACCATCTGCTGGCGCGCGGCGTTGTTCAGGTGATCGTCGCCCCGGATCACGTGGGTCACGCCCATGTCGTGATCGTCCACCACCACGGCCAGCATGTAGGTCGGCGTGCCGTCGGACCGCAGCACCACCATGTCGTCCAGCTGGTCGTTGCCGAAGCGGACATTGCCCTGCACCTCGTCCACGATGACCGTCTCCCCTTCGCGGGGGGCCTTCATGCGGATCACGAAGGGCGCGTCGGGGAAGGTCGACGGGTCCGCGTCGCGCCAGGGCGACTGGAACAGGGTGGACCGGCCTTCGGCCCGCGCGGCCTCGCGGAAGGCCTCGATCTCCTCCTGGGTGGAGAAGCACTTGTAGGCGGCACCCTTGGCCAGCATCTCGTGCGCCACCTCGGCGTGGCGGTCCTTGCGGTCGAACTGGCTGACGACCTCGCCATCCCAGTCGAGGCCGAGCCATGTCAGCCCCTTCAGGATCGCTTCCGTCGCCTCGGGGGTGGAGCGTTCGCGGTCCGTGTCCTCGATCCGCAGCAGGAACTTGCCGCCGCGTCCGCGGGCGTACAGCCAGTTGAACAGCGCCGTCCGGCCGCCGCCGATGTGAAGGTATCCGGTGGGGGAGGGGGCGAAGCGGGTGACGATCTGGGTCATGAAAGGGCGCCTTATTAACCTTCTGGAAACCATGCCCGTGCAAGGTTTGTCGCCCCAGTGATTAGGCAATCGAGGCATGAAGGACAAGCTTGTCGCCCCCCTTGTGACCTTGTCCGGCATGGGCGGGACGTTGTTTCCGCTGCTTCCAGTCTTTCTGGGCACCGGCATCGCCCTGTGGTTCGCCCTTCCGCGCGATCCGTCGGCGCTGGGCTACGGCCTGGCGGGGATGATCCTTCTGGTCCTGACGGCGGTCGCCCTGCGCGGCCCGTTCTGGTGCCGGGTTCCGGCCTGGGGCCTCGTGGCGCTGGTGGCAGGCTTTCTGCTGATCGGCCTGCGCGCCTGGCTGCAGGAGGCGCCGATCCTCGGCTTCCGCTATTACGGCGCGGTGGAGGGGCGGGTGGTGGAGATCGACCGTTCCGCCGGCGACGATCTGCGCCTGACACTGGACCGGGTGCTGCTGGAGCGGACGGATCCCGCGCGCACGCCCGACAAGGTCCGCATCTCCCTTCACGCGGACCGCATGTTCTTCGATCCGGAGCCGGGGGCGCGGGTGATGATGACGGCGCATCTGTCCACCCCCATGCCGCCCAGCGAACCCGGTGGTTTCGATTTCCGCCGCATGGCCTTCTTCCAGCGGCTGGGCGCCATAGGCTACACCCAGACCCCGGTCCTGACGCTGGAGCCGCCGGAGCCTTCGGCCCGCCTTGTGGGGCGGATGCGGGCGTGGTTGTCGGAAGGCGTCACCTCGCGCATCGACGGGCAGGCGGGGGCCTTCGCGGCGGGGGCCGTCACCGGCGACCGGTCCGCCATCACGCAAGACACGGTGGAGGCGCTGCGGGATTCGAACCTGTCGCACCTTCTGGCCATTTCCGGGATGAATCTCGCCTTTCTGGTGGGCTTCACCTTTGCGATCCTGCGCTATGGGCTGGCGCTGATCCCGTGGGTGGCGCTGCGGCTGGACACAAAGAAGATCGCGGCGGTGGCGTCGCTGGGGGTGGCGGGGTTCTATCTGGCCTTGTCGGGCGGAAACGTGGCGACCGAACGCGCCTTCATCATGTCCGCGATCATGCTGGGCGCCATTCTGGTGGAACGCCGGGCCCTGTCCATGCGGACCGTCGCCTTGTCCGCCCTGATCCTGCTGGCCCTTCAGCCCGAGGCGCTGGTGAATGCGGGCTTCCAGATGTCGATGGCGGCCACCGCCGCTCTGGTCTGGGGCTTCGGCATCGTGGACCGGCTGACCTTCCGGCAAACCCTGCCGCGCTGGACGGTGCCGGTCTACACCGCGCTTTTGTCTTCCGTGATCGGCGGGCTGGCCACGGGGCCGATCGCGGCGGCGCAGTTCAACCGATTTGCCGAATTCGGGCTGCTGGCCAACCTGCTGACGGTGCCCGCGATGGGCACGCTGATCATGCCGGGCGCGGTGATCGCGGCGCTGCTGGGCCCCTTCGGTCTGCCGCAGCCCGGATTGTGGCTGATGGAGTTGGGCGCGCGCTGGATCCTGATCGTGGCGCATTGGGTGGCGGGCTGGAACGGGGCGGTCATCGGCATCCCGTCGCCTTCGTCCGCGGTGATGCCCTTGATGATTCTGGGCGCGATCTGGGCCATGGTCTGGCCGGACCGGTGGCGCGCGCTGGGGGCGGTGCCCATGGTCGCGGCCCTCGCGCTGTGGGGCGTGGCGAGCCGTCCGGCCGTTCTGGTCAGCGGCGACGGACTTCTGGTGGGCGTGATGGGTCCGGAGGGGCGAATCCTGTCCCACCCACGCGGCGGCAGCTTTGCTGCCAAATCGTGGTTGCAGCGCGACGGCGATCTGGCGGTGCAGACCGTGGCGGCGGCCCGACCGGGCTTCGAGGATCAGGGGGAGATACGGGTGATCGATCTGGGCGGCGTGCAACTGGCCCATCTGAAGGGCAAGGCGGCCGAAGGCCATGCGGCGGATGCCTGCGGGATGGCCGACATCGTCATCATGGATCGCGACCTGACGGAGGAGGTGCCTGCCGGATGTTCGGTCTATGACACGGGCACGCTACGCGACACAGGCGCGTTGTCCTTGCGGGTGGAAGGGGAAAGCCTGCGCATCACGCCCACCCTGGGAACGCGCAGGTCTTGGGATCAGTAGTTGCGGATCAGGCCAACCAGCCGGCCCTGCACCTTGACCAGCGCTTCGGGCAGGATACGCGTTTCGAACGCCGGGTTCGCCGCTTCGAGAGAGATCATGCCCCCCTTGCGGCGGAAGCGCTTCAGCGTCGCCTCATGCCCCTCGATCAAGGCGACCACGATGTCGCCGTTGTCGGCCGTGGTCTGCTGGCGGATGATGACGGTGTCGCCGTTGTTGATCCCGGCGTCGATCATCGAATCCCCTTCGACGGTCAGCGCGTAATGCTGGCCACGGCCCGCGATCATGGAGCCGGGGACGGCCACGTGATGGGTGATGTTCTGGATCGCTTCCACCGGGATGCCGGCGGCGATCTTGCCCATGACGGGGATCTCCAGCGCGTCGATGGAGATCGGAAGCGCGCCGGCGGGGGCCGCCATGCGGTCGCCCTCGATCACCTTGGGGGTGAAGCCGCGTTCCATCGCTTCGGGCAGCTTCACGATCTCGATCGCGCGGGCGCGGTGGGCGAGCCGGCGGATGAAGCCCCGCTCCTCCAGCGCCGTGATCAGGCGGTGGATTCCCGACTTGGATTTCAGGACCAGCGCTTCCTTCATCTCGTCAAAGGAGGGGGGAACGCCGTCGCGTTCCGTCCGCTCCCGGATGAAATTGAGCAGTTCCATCTGCTTGCGCGTGAGCATGAATTCCCCGTTCATTAGGTTCCACTCTTGTTCTGCCCGTGTTCACCATTTGTGTCAAGTGCTTGGCGTTCGGGGTCGCGGTAATCGTGCAGGCCGCCCTTCCAGTCGGTGATCTGCCACCGTCCTTCCCCCACAGCGTGCGCGTAATCCGCCGTCAGCGGCACCTTTCCGTACCCTCCGGGAATGTCCAGCACATAGGTGGGAATGGCGATGCCTGACAGACGTCCGCGCAGGGCCGCCATGATGGCTTGGCCCTCGCCGATGGTGGTGCGGAAGTGGCTGGTGCCGCGCGCCAGATCGCAGTGATGCAGGTAATAGGGCTTCACGCGGTTGCGGATCAACCCGCGGAACAGCGCGGCCAACGTCTCCGGATTATCGTTGATGCCCCGCAGCAGCACCGACTGCGACAGAAGCGGAACGCCGGCATCGGCCAATCGGGCGAGCGCGGTTCGTGCCTCCTCCGTCAACTCCGCCGGATGGTTGGTATGCACCACCATGTAGACGGTGGAGCCGCGCAGCGCCTCCAGCAGGTCCGGCGTGATGCGGTGCGGGGCGACGACGGGAACGCGGGTGTGAAAGCGGATCACCTCCAGATGGGGCAGGGCGCGCAGGCGGGTCATCAGGCGGGCCAGACGGCGGGGCGACAGGACCAGCGGATCACCTCCGGTCAGGATGACCTCGTGGATCTGCGGGTGGTCGGCAAGGTAGGACAGGATGGCGTCCAGTTCCGCTTCCGTCAGGGTGCCGTCCTCGCCGACGGTTTCGCGGCGGAAGCAGAAGCGGCAATACACTTCGCAGGTCTGGGTGCTGTGCAGGATCACGCGGTCGGGATAGCGGTGGGTCAGGCCGTGAACCGGGCTGTGGGCGTCGTCGCCGATGGGGTCGTGCAACTCCTCGGGGCGGATGGTCAGTTCGGCCGGGCTGGGGACGAATTGCGCGTCCACGCCGCGATCGGCAGCGTCCCGCATCGCGGCGGTCATGCGGATGCGGAACTGCTGCGCCACCTTCTGCAACTCGGCCGTCGCTTCGGGAAGCCGTCCGTCGCGCACCAGGTCGGACAGGTTTTCGGAGGCGCGGGAGGTCATGGCGGACCCTTTCGTCAGGACGAGGGCCTTATGCATTGCCCCTTGCGCGCGTGCAATGGCGGTATGCCGGATGGACACCCAGGCCTTCATGGGGTTTAGTGGCCGCATATTCGGAAAAGACAACGGAAAAGATGATGACGGATCGTAATATTGCGATTGCTGGTATTGGTTATGTGGGTCTGTCGAACGCCGTGCTGCTGGCACAACACAACCGCGTCACCGCGGTGGATGTGAACCCCGAAAGGGTGGCGATGCTGGCGCGTCGCGAATGCCCGATCGTGGATCGGGAACTGGAGGAATGGCTGGCCCATCGGGAACTGGACCTTCACGCCACCACGGATGGCAATGCAGCCTACGCGGATGCGGATTTCGTGATCGTGGCAACGCCCACGAACTACGACCCGGTGGAGAACTTCTTCGACACCTCCTCGGTGGAAGCGGTGATCAAGGCGGTGATCGCGGTCAACCGGATGGCGACGATCGTCATCAAGTCCACGATCCCCGTCGGCTATACGGAAGATGTGTCGGCACGGCTGAACACGAACCAAGTGATCTTCAGCCCCGAATTCCTGCGGGAGGGGAGGGCGCTGCACGACAACCTTCACCCGTCGCGCATCATCGTGGGCGAGAAGTCGGCCCGGGCCGAGGCATTTGCAGCCCTTCTGGTGGAAGGCGCCGCGGACAAGGACGTCCCCGTGCTGTTCACCGGCGCGTCCGAGGCGGAAGCCGTGAAGCTGTTCGCCAACACCTATCTTGCGATGCGGGTCGCGTTCTTCAACGAACTGGACAGCTACGCGCTGAGCCGCGGGCTGGCGACACGCGAGATCATCAATGGCATCAGCCTCGATCCGCGGATCGGTGCGCATTACAACAACCCCTCCTTCGGCTATGGCGGCTACTGCCTGCCCAAGGACACGAAGCAGCTTCTGGCGAACTATTCGGAAGTTCCCCAGAACCTGATGCGCGCGATCGTGGATGCGAACCGCACCCGCAAGGACTTCATCGCCGACATGATCCTGGAGAAGAAGCCGCAGCGCGTGGGCATCTACCGTCTGGTGATGAAGGCCGGGTCCGACAACTTCCGCCAAAGCTCCATCCAGGGGATCATGAAGCGGATCAAGGCCAAGGGGATCGAGGTCGTGGTCTATGAGCCCGCCATGCCGGAGGAGCGATTCTTCGGCTCCCGGGTGGAGCGGGATGTCGAGGCGTTCAAGCAGGACTGCGATATCATCGTCGCGAACCGCATGTTGCCCGAACTGGAAGACGTCGCGGAGAAGGTGTTTACCCGCGACCTGTTCGGGGGAGACTGAAATAAGGCGCCCGAAGGGGCGCCTTATTTATTTCGGCAAATCAGGGTGTTGATGGAAAAATGCGCGCGCAGCGCATTTTTCCTCTTGCGCCTTTTGGTGTGTCTCCGTAGATACCGCCTCACCGAAGCGGAGACGCTTTGGGACGGGAAG
>NZ_JBNJLK010000014.1:0-54357 GCF_051195255.1 Falsirhodobacter sp. 1013
TGCGCAACTGGAGACGCAAATCGTTGTAAATCCTTCGGGTTTTCTTGATGTTCACCTACCAACCTTCCCGTCGCAGCCACACGTGGACGCGCCGGTATCCGTAGCGCACCCGCGTTTGGCAGATCTGCCTGATCCTCAGCTCCAAAGCGGCCTGCCCGGTTTGGCGGGATTTATAATGGTCGCTCGATGGGTCGAAGCGCAGGGGCCCACATGCCCGGCGGATCGACACACCCCAGTCCACCAACATCCCATCGACCAGTTCCCGTGCCCGGGCAGGGTGAGCCAGCCGGCGCCACCGGCTGAAGCCTGCTGTCGTACGAGCTTTCGGCGGATGACGTCCTGCAGCATCTTCCGTGGCATTCGCTGATCGCGCCGCGCGCCCACGTTCTGAATAGCCCGGTGCCGGAAATCTGCGCATGGCTGGTGGACAGCTTGGCCGCCGATCTGCAAGCCATTCCGCCGGAAGGCGCGGAAGGGAACGGCTGAACGCCCTGCGGGTCGCTTGATGCACATCCGCGACAATGGCATGAACGGATGTGCCAGCCCCATGTTGCCCATGCCCCCATGAACGAGATGCCCGTGACCGAGAGCCCGATCCTGAAGCGCAACCTTGCCGTTCTTGTCACCGCCCAGTCGCTGGGGGCGGCCAGCGGGCCGATCGTGATCTCCCTCGGGGGGCTGGTCGGGCAGCAATTGTCGTCGAACCCCGCGCTCGCCACACTGCCGGTCAGCGTCTACAACCTTGGGCTGGCGCTGGGCACGCTTCCAGCGGCGGCAATCATGCGGCGGTTCGGGCGGCGGTCCGGGTATCTGCTGGGGGCGGTCATCGGTATCGCCTCGGGGCTGATCGCGGCGGGGGCGATCTGGATGGGGCTGTTCGCGCTGTTCTGCGTCGGCACATTCGCGGCGGGAATGTATTCGTCCTATGTGCAGACCTATCGTTTCGCGGCGGCCGACGGGCGCAGCGGGGCTGCGCGGGGCAAGGCGATTTCCTGGGTCATGGTGGGCGGGCTGATCGCGGCGGTGATCGGGCCGCAGCTGGTGATCCTGACGCGGGACTCCGTCCCCGGCGTCGCCTATGCCGGCAGCTTCCTGAGCCAGGCCGTGCTGGCGCTGATCGCGCTGCCGGTGCTGGCCTTGCTGCATGCGCCGCGTCCCGTTGCAAGCACCACGGCCAGCGCCGGCGGTCGCAGCGTCGGGCAGCTTCTGGCCTCGCCGCCTTTCGCGCTGGCGCTGGCGGCGGGGGTCGTGTCCTACGGCCTCATGGCGTTCGTGATGACGGCGGCGCCGATGGCGATGGTGGTCCACGGGCATTCGGTGGATCACGCCGCCCACGGGATCCAGTGGCACGTGCTGGCGATGTTCGCGCCCAGCCTGTTCACGGGCAAGCTGATCGCCCGCTTCGGGAAGGAGCGGGTGACGGCGGCCGGCCTTGTCATCATCGCCCTCTCGGGCGCGGTGGCGCTGGCGGGGCTGGACGTGTCGCACTTCTACATCTCGTTGATCCTGCTGGGACTGGGCTGGAACTTCGGCTTCATCGGCGCGACGGCCATGGTCGCCGACGCCCATGCCGAGGAGGAGCGCGGCCGCGCCCAGGGCCTGAACGACTTCGTCGTGTTCGGCACGGTGGCGGCCGGTTCGTTCTTTTCCGGGGCGCTGCTGCAAGCGTCGGGATGGCAGGCGATCAACACGCTGATCTTCCCGGGCGTGGCCCTTGTGCTGGCGCCCCTGATCTGGCGGATGGCGCGCCGCTGACGATCAGGTGCGGTGGCGCAGCATCGACCGGTTCAGGTCGGACACGCGCGTGCAGCCCATCAGGCGCATGCCCCGCACCAGTTCGGCCTTCATCTGCGTCAGCGCGCGTTCGATGCCCGGCTGACCGGCGGCGGCCAGGGGGAACAGGTAGTAGCGGCCAAGACCCACCGCCTTCGCCCCCAGCGCCAGCGCCTTCAGCACATGGGTGCCGCGCGTGACGCCGCCGTCCATCATCACGTCCATCCGGTCGCCCACGGCCTGCACGATCTCGTCCAGCTGGTCGAAGCCGGTGCGGCTGCCGTCCAACTGGCGCCCCCCGTGGTTCGACAGCACGATGCCGGCGCAGCCGATCTCGGCGGCGCGGCGGGCGTCCTCCACGCTCATCACGCCCTTCAGGCAGAAGGGTCCGTTCCATTCCGCCACCATTGAGGCCACGTCGTCCCAGCTCATCGACGGGTCCAGCATCTCGGTGAAATAGCGGCCGATGGTCAGGGTGTCGCCCTTCATGTCGACATGCGCGTCCAGCTGCGGAAGCGAGAACTTTTCATGCGTGACGTAGTTGAGGCCCCAGGCAGGCTTCATCACGAACTGCGCCAGCCCTGCGGCGGTCAGGCGGAACGGGATGGAGAACCCGGTGCGCAGGTCGCGTTCGCGGTTGCCGCCGGTGATGCTGTCCACGGTCAGCATCATCACCTTGATCCCGGACTCCTTCGCGCGCGCCATCATGGCCGAATTCAGCGCGCGGTCCTTGTGGAAATAGAACTGATAGACTTGCGGGTTCGCGTGCTTCCTTGCCAGCTCCTCCATCGACACGGTGCCGAGGGAGGAGACGCCGAACATCGTGCCGAACCGTTCCGCCGCCGCAGCCGTCGCGCGTTCCCCCTGATGGTGGAACAGGCGTTGCAGCGCGGTGGGCGACAGATAGACGGGCAGGCCGATGGTCTGGCCCATGACGGTGGTGGACAGGTCCACATCCGCCACGCCGCGCAGGACGTTCGGCACCAGATCCACCGCCTCGAAGCTGGCGGTGTTGCGGCGCAGCGTCACCTCGTCATCCGCGCCGCCGGCGATGTAGTTGTAGATGGGCGAGGGCAGGCGGCGGCGCGCCAGTTCCTGGAAATCGTGGAAGTTGTGGCAATGGTTCAGGCGCATGCGGTGTCCTTCCTTCGGTGCCAGCGCGCCGCATGGTCGCGCAGGGCGGGAGCGTTGTCCACCGCGACGGGGCGCGTGGCGGGCGGGGTCGTACGGTCGGCGAACAACAGCGCCGCCCCGATGCTGGTGCCGGTGGCGGAGGTGGCGATCTCCACCTCTCCATGCACAGCGGCCAGCATGGACAGGTAGTCGCGGTTGCGCGCGAAGGGGCCTTCCACGATGGCCGGACCCCGCGCGCCGATCCGGTCCAGACAGGTCTTCGTCATCAGCGCGAGATAGTGGCCGAGGGCGACCATGCGCTGCCCCTGCGTCGCGGGTTGCCGCGTCCACTCCTGCGGGGACAGCATCACGGTGCCGTCGCGCAGCACGGTGGCGCTGTCGGCGCTGGTCGTGGCCGGGTCGCCGCCATTGCGCACCACCTCGTATTCGCGCCCGCCCATGAAGCGGGCGGAAGGAACGGGGCGGCCCAGAGCGTTCACATTCACCAGCACGTCCTGCGTCGGGTCCAGATCCACCTTCGCCCCGTCCACCGCCATCGCGACCACCCATGTTCCGGTGGACACGACAGAAAACGCCCCCGTCCGCCCCAGCACATGCGGCAGAAGCGAGGCGTTGCTGTCATGGATGCCGCAGGCCACCGGCACGCAAGGCAGGCCCAGCCCGTCGCGCACGAGGCCCAGCGTGTCCGACGACCGGCGTGCCGGCGCGAGCTTGCCCGTCAGGCCCAGCCGGTCGACCAGGGAAGAGAACCGCCCCTCCCACGGGTTCCACAGATCGGTGTGGCATCCAAGCGAGGTGACATCCGTCGCCATCACCCCCGTCAGCCGCCACGCCCAGTATTGCGGATAGGTCAGGACATGGGCCGTGCGGGCCGCCACCTCGGGATCGCGCAGCAGCCAGTGCAGTTGCGCGCCAAGGTTCAGCCCGCAGGGCAGGCGGGGGCTGCCCGTTTCCGCGAAGGGCGGGCGGAGCGCGTCATAGCCGCTGTCGGGCAGCTCATGTTCGTAATCCAGCATCGGCGCCGCCAGATTGCGCCCGGCGTCCAGCAGCACCGCCGCCGCGCCATGTGTCGTGACCGATATGGCGTCGATCCCGTGATCGCGGTGGAACGCGGCCAGACCGTCGCGGAAGAAGGCCCAGTGCCCCTCCAGATCGAAATGCGGATAAGGCGGGCCGGGCCGGACGGTGTTGGGGCGGGTGACGACCGCGATCTCGTTCAGGGTTCCGGCGTTGACCAGCGCGAGTTTCGCGTTGGTCTTGCCCACGTCGATGACGGCAATGTGGCGCAGGGTCATGGCAGGTGGAACACCGGGATCAGGGGAACCTCCACCGGGCGGTTGTCGGGATGGGTATCCATGATGTCGGCCATGTGCGCCCACCACCGCTTCATCACGGGATGATCGGGCAAGGCGTCGGTGCCACCGGGACGCCGCCACATCACCCCGAACAGCGCGCGCGTCTCGGGGTCATAGTGGATGGAATAATCCTGCACCCCGGCCTCTTTCAGAAGGGCCGAAAGCTCGGGCCAGATCGCGTCGTGGCGTCGCCGGTATTCGTCCAGCTGGCCGGGATGAAGGGTCATGCGGAAGGCTACTTTTTCCATGCGCGGGCCTTTTGCCAGATGCGGGGCAGGGCGATCACGCCGATCAGCAGGGCACCGATGACGATGGACATCACGATGCCCGGCACGTTCAGCAGCCCCAGCCCGAAGGTGACCAGCCCCATGACCAGTGCGGCGATCACGACCCCGGGGATCGATCCCGAACCGCCGAGGATGCTGACGCCGCCAAGGACGACCATCGTGACGACCTCCAGCTCCATCCCCGCGCCGATGGAGGGGCGGGTGGAGCCGAGGCGCGAGGTCAGACAGACCGAAGCCAGCCCGGACATGAGGCCCGTGAGCAGGAACAGGATGAACTTCACCCGCGCCACCCGCACGCCAGAGAACATTGCCGCGGTGGCGTTGTTGCCCGTGGCATAGATCGCGCGGCCGAAATTCGTCTTGTGCAGGACGATGCCATAGATCAGCGCCAGCGCCGCGAAGATCGCCAGTTCCACCGTGATGACCCAGACGACATAGCCCTGACCGAACCAGCCAAAGCCGGGGGGATAGCCGGTGAAGGCCTGATCGCCCAACACGATGTAGCTGATGCCGCGAAACAAGCTCATCGTGCCGATGGTCACGACGATGGAGGGCAGTCCGAACCGCGTGACCAACAGGCCGTTGAACGCGCCGCAGACTAGTCCGGTGCCAAGGCCGGCGAGAACGATCACCGGCGCGTCGAAGCCCGCCTGCATCACCAGGCCCATCGCGGTCGAAGATAGCGCCACGATGGAGGCGACGGACAGGTCGATCTCCCCCGCGATGATCAGAAGGGCCATCGCGAAGGCGATCATCGCCTTTTCGGTGAAGTTGAACGACGCGTCCGACAGGTTCCACGCGTCGAGGAAATAGGGCGAGGCGAAGCTGTTCAGGGTGAAGATCGCGATGGCGACCAGCAGAAGCAGGCTTTCCCAGCTTTTCAGCGCCCGCGCGGCGGGGCTGGTGAGGCGGTCGGGGATGACACGTGCGGTCATTGGCGCACCTCGGCGAATTTGAGGATGATGCGGCCCTTCTTGCGGTCGGCGCGCGAATTGGCGGCCACGGCCACGATGATCGCCGCGCCCGAAATGGCCATCTGCCAGAAGGGCGACACGCCCGCGACGGGCAGGGCGTTCTTGATGACGCCGAGGAACAGCGCCCCCAGCACCGCGCCGCCGACGCTGCCGATGCCGCCCGCGATGGAGATGCCGCCGATCACGCAGGCGGCCACCACGTCCAGTTCGAACCCGCCGGCGATGTCGGTGTAGGCCACGGCGTAGCGGGCGACCCAGAGGTATCCCGTCAGCCCCGCCAGCGCGCCCGACAGCGTGAAGGCCAGGAACTGCGTGCGGCCCACGTCGATGCCGGTATAAACGGCGGCGTGCGGGTTGCCCCCCACGGCGAAGAAGGCGCGGCCCGTCGTCGTGCGCGACAGAAGAAGCGCCAGTGCGGCGATGACGAGGATGGCGATCCAGCCCAGCACCGGCAGGCCCGCGATCAGGATGCGGGGGAAACCGGTGAAGGCGGGGCTCATCTCGAACGCGTTGATCCACTCGCCGCCCGACAAAAGGAAGATGGACCCGCGGAAGATGGTCATCGTGCCCAGCGTGACGACGATGGAGGGGATGGCCAGCTTCCACACCAGAAGGCCGTTGATCGCGCCCAGCGCCGCGCCCATCGCCACGGCCAGAACCAGCGTGACCACGATCGGCAGTCCCGGCATCGCGGTGTTCAGCATGGCGCAGACCATCCCCGTCAGCGCCAGGTTCGCGGCCACCGACAGGTCGATGCAGCGCGTCAGGATCACGACCATCTGGCCCAGCGCCAGGATCATCAGCGGCGCGGTGTCGGCGAACACGCCCAGAAGGTTACGAGGTGCTACGAAGCCCGGAAAGCGCGTGGCGATCAGCACCAGCAGCGCAAGGATGGCGGCGAACAGGATCGCCTCGCGCGATTTGAACAGCGTCATGCCGCAACCCTCCCGATGCCCGCGGCGTGGCGGACCAGCGTTTCCGGGGTCAGGTCGTCGCCCTCCACCTCGGCGGCCATGCGACCTTCGCGCATCACGATCACGCGGTCGGACATGCCCAGGATCTCGGGGATTTCGGAACTCACCATGATGACGGACAACCCTTCCGCCGCCAGTTCCGCCATGAAGGCGTGGACGGCGGCCTTGGACCCGATGTCGATGCCCTTGGTCGGTTCATCAAGGATGATGACGCGGGGGCGCAGGGCCAGCCACTTGGCGATGACCACCTTCTGCTGGTTGCCGCCTGACAGCGTGCCCACGTGCGCGTCCAACGAGGCCGCCCGCAGGTCCAGCCGCTGGGTGTAGGTGCGGGCCAGCGCAAACTCCTCCGCCATGCGGGTGAAGCCCGCGCGCGAGGTGCGGTGCAGCGAAGGCAGGGTGACGTTCTGGAAGATCGGCATGGCGAGGATCGCGCCCTGCTTGCCGCGATCCTCGGGGACATAGACGATCCCTGCGTCGATCGCCTGCGCGGGGGAGCGGATGACGCGCACCTTGCCGTCGATCCGCACGGCCCCGCGCGACGGGCGGGTGATGCCGATCAGCGACTGCATGAACTCGGACCGACCGGCCCCGACAAGACCGTAGAAGCCCAGGATCTCTCCCTGATGCAGCGTGAAGTTGATGTCCTCGAACTCGGTCGGGTGGCAATAGCCGACGACGCGCAGCACTTCCGGTCCCGTGTTGGTTGTGCGCTTGGGGAAGATGTGGTCGACGTTGCGACCGACCATCATGCGCACCAGCGCGGCCTCGTCCACGTCGCCCATCCGGCCTGCGCCGACGAACTGCCCGTCCCGGAACACGGTGTAGCGGTCGGCGATGCGGAAGATCTCGTCGAACTTGTGGCTGATGAACAGGATCGCCTTCCCTTGCGCTTTCAGCTGGTCGACAAGGGTGTAAAGCTCCTCGATCTCGGTCTGGGACAAGGCTGCGGTGGGTTCGTCCATGATCACGACGCGCGCGTCGATGGACAGGGCGCGCGCGATCGCCACGAGGTGGCGCGAAGCGATGGACAGGTCCTTCAGCCGCACGGCGGGATCGATCTTCGCGCCGATGCCGTCCAGAATGGCGCGGGCGCGTTCGGTCATCGCGTGCCGGTCGATCAGGCCGAAGCGGGCGCGGGGGGCGTGTCCCAGAAAGATGTTCTCGGCCACCGACAACTCGTCGAACAGCACGGTTTCCTGGTGGATCGCGGTGATGCCCGCATCGGCCGCCGCCTGCGCGGTGGGAAAGTGCACGGGCTCGCCGTCCACGCGCACGCTGCCGCCGTCGGGCTGATAGATCCCGGTCAGGATCTTCACGACCGTGGACTTGCCGGCCCCGTTTTCCCCGATCAGGGCGGTCACTTCGCCGGCGTGCAGGTCCAGCTGCACACCGTCCAGCGCCTTCACGCCGGGAAACGTCTTCGTCACGCCGTCCAACGCCAGAACGGCGCCTGTGTCTCGTGTCATGGGATACCTCGGGAAGGTCGGGGGCGGGGTGCCGCCCCCGGCGCGTCAGAACACGCTCTTGAACTCGTCGATGTTCGAGGAGTCGTAGGTGAAGGGCTCGCTCATCGGGGCGGAGTTGGTGTCGTCCAGCGTCACCTCGCCCATGCGGCCGATCGGGATGGTGGCGCCGGGCTCGGCCTCCACGTCCTTCTTGGCGAGGTGATAGGCGATCATCGTGGCGGAATAGCCCAGATCGACCGGGTTCCAGATCGCGAAGCTCTTGGACGCGCCGGATTCAATCGCCCCGGCCATTTCCGACGGCAGCCCAAGGCCCGTGACGTTCACCTGGCCGATCTTGCCCGCGTCCGACACCGCCTGCGCCGCGGCCACGATCCCGACCGAGGTGGGCGCGATGATCGCGTCCAGATCCGGATAGGATTGCATAAGGCCCTGCGCCTCACGGTAGGACTTGTCGGCCAGGTCGTCGCCATACACGGTCGCGACCACCTTGATGTTCGGGTAGTCGCCCATGTGCTGTTTCATCGCCTCGATCCAGAGGTTCTGGTTCGTGGAGGTGGAGGTGGCCGACAGAAGCGCCACCTCGCCGCCGTCGGGCAGGTGATCGGCGGCCAGCTTGATGATCGTCTGGCCCACCAGGTCGTCCGAGGACGGCGCAAGGTGCATCATCCGCCCTTCGGGGGCGACGCCCGAATCCCACGAGATCACGGCGATGCCGCGCTGCATGGCGCGTTTCAGCACCGGCACCAGCGCGTCGGGATCGTTGGCGGAAATGGCTATGGCGTCCACGCGCTGGGCGATCAGGGCGTTCACGACCTCGATCTGGCCCTCGGCTGTGGTGGTGGTGGGGCCGGTATAGATGATCTCCACCCCGCCCAACTCCTTGGCGGCTTCCTGCGCGCCGCGGTCCGCGGCCTCGAAGAAGCCGTTGCCCAGCGATTTCGCGACTATCGCGATGCGCATGTCCTGCGCCGATGCGCCGGTCGCGGCCAGGATGGCCACCGTCGCCAGCAGTGTCTTCAACGTCATGAGAACTCCTCCCCTGTCTCAATCCGCCCGAATGATGCGTCTAGGACGCCGCTTCCTCCCTCGTGGCGCTCGGGCGCGCCACGACCAGCGTCACACCCGCCGCCTCCAGCATGGAGGCTGCGCGGTCGGTGATTCCGTCATCGGTGATCAGCGTGTCGATCCGGTCCAGCGGGCACAGCACAAGGCTGGACCGCGCGTCGAACTTGGTGGAATCGACCAGCAGCACCAGTTCGTCCGCTTGTCCGATCAGCTTCTGTTCGGCCTGGATCAGCAGCGGATCGGCCTCCATCACGCCCAAGGGGCCGATGCCCTGCGCGCCCATGAACATGCGCCGCGCATAGAAGTTGCGCGTCACGTCATTCTCGAAGGGCGACAGGATGATGTTCTGTTCGGGATAGACGACACCGCCCGGCAGCAGGACGGTGTTCTTGGAATGCTTCAGCAGATGTTCCGCGATGGGGAACGAGTTGGTGAAGACCTGGCAGCGCCGCGTGGCCAGCGGGTGCACCATCTGGAACGTCGTCGTGCCGCCGTTGATGATGATCGGCTCGCCATCCTCGCACAGCTCCACCGCCGCGCGGGCGATGGCGCGCTTTTGTTCGATGCGCAGCGTTTCGTTCAGCGCGAAGGGACGACCCGCCAGATGCGGGAAGCGGTTCGGGTGGATCGCTTCGGCCCCGCCACGCACGCGGCGCAGCTTTTTCTGGACGTGCAGGGCCGCGATGTCGCGGCGGATCGTCGCCTCCGATGCGCCGGTCAGGGCGCAGAGATCCGCCACCGTCACCACCGGGCGGTCCTGAACCCCCGAGAGTATGATCCTGTGGCGTTCCTTTTCATGCATCGGCGTCCTCCTGTTCCGGCCACACTGCCAGATGCCCGATCATTGTCAATCACGTTCCGTCATCATTCGTCATTTATGATCGGACATGACCAAAAATGATTGACAATGCGCGAAGCCGCCCACACCTTCGCCCCATATCGATCGGGAGGAGATCACCATGACCACCGCATCCTCGCGTCTGCCCTCGCTTTGGGACGACGCGAAAGCCGCCGGCATGACCGAGGCGGAAAAGCTGCTTTATCGCTCCAACCTTCTCGGCTCCGACAAGCGGGTGACGAACTACGGCGGGGGCAACACCTCGGCCAAGGCGATGGAGACCGATCCGCTGACGGGTGAGCAGGTGGAGGTGCTGTGGGTCAAGGGATCGGGCGGGGATGTGGGGTCCATCCGGATGGACGGATTCGCCACGCTGTACATGGACAAGCTGCGCGCCTTGAAGGGCAAGTACCGGGGCGTGGAGCATGAGGACGAGATGGTGGGCTATCTGCCCTTCTGCACGTTCAACCTGAATCCGCGCGCGGCCTCCATCGACACTCCGCTGCACGCCTATGTGCCGCGTCGTCATGTGGACCACATGCACCCCGACGCGATCATCGCGATCGCCGCCTCCGCAAACTCGCGCGCGTTGACGCAGGAGGTCTTCGGCGACGACATCGGCTGGCTGCCGTGGAAGAAGCCGGGCTACGAGCTGGGCCTGTGGCTGGAGGAGTTCTGCCAAAAGAACCCGGACGCCAAGGGCGTGGTGCTGGAATCGCATGGGCTCTTTACCTGGGACGATGACGCCAAGGCCTGCTACGAGCTGACGCTGGAGATCATCAACAAGGCCATCGCCTGGTTCGAGGGCAAGACGGCGGGCGTTCCGGCCTTTGGTGGCGCGGCGCGGGAGGCGCTGGATGCGGAGGCGCGTCGTGCGGTGGCGGCACGACTGATGCCCGCGATCCGCGGCATGGTGTCGGGCCAACAGCACATGGTCGGCCATTTCGACGACAGCGACGCCGTCCTGCAATTCGTGAACGCGAAGAACATGCGCGATCTGGCGGCGCTGGGCACGTCTTGCCCCGACCACTTCCTGCGCACCAAGATTCGCCCGCTGGTGGTGGAGTTCGACGGCGACATCGACGCCACACTGCGCGATCTGCCCGCACAGGTCGCGGCCTATCGCGACGATTACGCCGCCTATTATAACCGCTGCAGGCATTCCGACAGCCCTGCGCTGCGCGATCCGAACGCGGTCGTTTATCTGGTGCCGGGCGTCGGCATGATCACCTTCGCAAAGGATCGCGCCACGGCCCGCATCTCGGCCGAGTTCTATGTGAACGCGATCAACGTGATGCGCGACGCCTCCGCCGTGTCGGAATACCGGGGACTGCCCGAACAGGAAGCCTTCGACATCGAATACTGGCTGCTGGAGGAGGCGAAGCTTCAGCGCATGCCGAAGCCGAGATCACTGGCGGGTCGCGTGGCGCTGGTCACCGGCGGGGCGGGCGGCATCGGTTCGGCCACGGCCGAACGCTATCTGGCGGAAGGGGCCTGCGTGATGCTGGCCGACATCAACGAGGCCGCTCTCGCTTCGGTCTCGCAGAACCTGTCGTCACGGCATGGCAAGGACGTTGTGCGCACCGTGAAGATGAATGTCACGGAAGAAGATGCGGTCGCCGCCGCCTATGCCCACACGGCGGTGGAGTTCGGGGGTGTGGACATCTTGGTGTCCAATGCAGGCATCGCGTCCTCGGCTCCGGTGGAGGACACGACGCTGGAGCTGTGGAACAAGAACATGGCCATCCTGTCCACCGGTTACTTCCTTGTGTCTCGCGAGGCGTTCCGGCTGATGCGCGCGCAGGGGATCGGCGGGGCGGTGGTGTTCGTCGCCTCGAAGAACGGCCTGGCGGCTTCGCCCAATGCCAGCGCCTATTGCACGGCCAAGGCATCCGAGATTCACCTCGCCCGCTGCCTCGCGCTGGAGGGGGCCGAGGCTGGCATCCGCGTCAATGTGGTGAACCCGGACGCCGTGCTGCGCGGGTCGAAGATCTGGGAAGGGGAATGGCTCGACCAGCGCGCCTCTACCTACAAGACCGACAAGGAGGGGCTGGAGGAGATGTATCGCAACCGGTCGATGCTGAAGCGTTCGGTCCTACCCGAGGATATTGCCGAAGCCGCCTACTTCTTCGCGTCCGAGAAAAGCGCCAAGTCGACGGGGAACATCCTCAACGTCGATGCCGGCAACGTGCAAGCTTTCACGCGGTGATGACCATGATCGACAACACCCTCATCGAGGCGGAAAACGCAAAGCACGACGTCGATCTGCGCGCCGATTACGATGCGCTGGGCCAGAAGCTGGCGCGTCAGGGCGTGGACATCGACGCGCTGACCCGGAAGGCGCAGGGCTTCGCCGTCGCCGTGCCCAGCTGGGGCACCGGCACCGGCGGCACCCGTTTCGCCCGTTTTCCGGGGCTGGGTGAGCCCGCCAACATCTTCGACAAGCTGGACGATTGCGGCGTGATCCACCAGCTGACGGCCGCCACCCCGTCGGTCAGTCTGCACATCCCGTGGGACAAGGCGGCCCCCACCGATCTTCTGGCCAAGGCCGAGGAGGTGGGCGTGTCCTTCGACGCCATGAACTCCAACACCTTTCAGGACACGGGGGCGCTGTCCTACAAGTTCGGGTCATTGTCGCACACCGACGCGGCCACGCGGCAGCAGGCGATCGAGCACAACATCGAATGCATCGAGATCGGGCGCGCCCTCGGATCGAAGGCGCTGACGGTCTGGATCGGCGACGGGTCGAACTTTCCCGGCCAGACCAACATGGCCCGTCAGTTCGAACGCTACCTGTCCTCGATGAAGGAGGTCTACAAGGCGCTGCCGGACGATTGGCGCCTCTTCTCGGAACACAAGATCTATGAACCGGCCTTCTATTCGACCGTGGTGCAGGACTGGGGCACCAGCCTGCTGACCGCGCAGGAGTTGGGCGACAAGGCGATGTGCCTCGTCGATCTGGGCCACCACGCCCCGAACGTGAACATCGAGATGATCGTTTCGCGCCTGATCCATGCGGGCAAGCTGGGCGGCTTCCACTTCAACGACAGCAAGTATGGCGACGACGATCTGGATGCCGGCACGATCGAACCCTACCGCCTGTTCCTTGTCTTCAACGAGCTGGTGGACGCGGACCCGCTGAACCTCGCGCACATGATCGACCAGTCGCACAACGTGACGGACCCGATCGAAAGCCTGATGATCTCGGCGATGGAGATCCAGCGTGCCTTCGTGCAGGCGAGCCTTGTGGATCGCGCGGCGTTGGCGGGGTATCAGGAGGCGAACGACGCGCTGATGGCCTCGGCCACGCTCCGGGTCGCCTTCCGCACAGATGTGGAACCGATCCTGCGCATGGCCCGCCGGAACGCGAGGGCGGCGATCGATCCGGTGCAGACGTATCGCGCCTCGGGCTACCGTGCCGCAGTCTCGGCCAAGCGGCCCGTATCAATTGGCGGGGGCGGCGGGATCGTCTGATCCCCTCAGCCCTGCCGGGCGGCCAGCTTTTCCAGAAGCGCGTTCGACAGGGTCTGCGGTTCGGGCACGGCGATCATCTCGCGCTTCAGCGCCTGGGCCATGGTGAAGCCGTTGGCCCGGCGCAGGGTCTTCAACTCTTCCCACGTCACGGGCACGGCCACCGGCGCGCCTTCGCGGGCGCGGACCGAGAAGGGCGCCACCGCCGTCGCCCCGCGTTCGTTGCGCAGCCAGTCGATGAAGATCCGCCCCTCGCGTTTGGCCTTGGACATGGTGGCGACGAAACGTTTCGGCTCCTGCTCCGTCATCAGCGTGGCGACGAGTTGGGAGAAGAGCTTTGCCGTGTCCCAGCTGGCGCTGCGGCGCAGGGGCACGATCACGTGGACGCCCTTGCCGCCCGACACCATGGCCCAGGATTCCAGTCCCAGTTCCGACAGCCAGTCCCGCAGGTCCAGCGCCGCGCGGCGCACCTGCGGGAAGCCCAGCCCTTCATCCGGGTCCAGATCGAAGATCAGCCGTTCCGGCCGGTCCAGCCGATCCTCGCGCGCGGCCCAGGGGTGGAATTCGACCGCGCCCATCTGGACGGCGCCGACCAGCCCCGCCGCATCGTGCACCGTCAGGTATTGCGCGGTTTTGCCGTCGGATTCCGTGACGGGGACGCTGCCGATGGCGTCCGGGAAGCCCTTTCCGGCGTGCTTCTGGAAGAACCGCTCACCTCCCAGCCCCTCGGGCAACCGCACGAGGGAGGTGGGACGTCCCGCCAGCATCGGCAGCATCCGGTCCGCCACACCTTCGTAATAGCGGGCAAGGTCCAGCTTCGTCACCTTGGGCTTCGGAAACATCACCCGGTGGGGGTGGCTGATGCCGATGCTGGCGACCTTCGGGCGGTCGGACTGTTCCATGTACACCTCGGTCGGGGGATCCATCGCCACGTCGGCGGGCGCCTTGTCTTCGCGAAGTTCTACGAAGCGCGCGTGGCGCAACTGGCCGTCCGCCGTCAGCTCGGCATAGGCGATCTCCGCCACCAGCGTAGGCTCCACCCAGCGGGCCGTGCGCATGCCGGGCGGCACCTTCGGCAAAGGCGTCGTCCTGCGGGCCAGCGCTTCCATCTTCTGCGCCAGATCGTCCTGCGCGGCCTCGTTGAAGCCGGTGCCGACCTTGCCGCGATAGGTCAGCGTGCCCGCCTCCATCGTCGCCATCAGAAGCGAGGCGAACCGGCGATTTCGCTTGTCCGAAGGCTGCCAGCCGCAAATCAGGAACTCCGCCTGGCGGGCGCATTTCGCCTTCTGCCAGACGGGGGAACGGCCGCCCTGATAGCCCGCATCGCGCAGCTTCGAGATGAGGCCCTCGCCCCCCGCCTCGCACACCGTGGCCAGCGCGTCGGCCGCGTTGCCGTCAATGGCGGGAGACAGGCGCACCGGGCCGCGCGGGGGAAGGGTGGCCAGAAGATACTCCAGCGCGGCGCGGCGGTCGGTCAGCGGCCGGTCGGCCAGATCCTCGCCGTCACGCTCCAGCAGGTCGAAGGCGTAGAACAGGAACGGCCCGCCCGCCTTGATCGCCGCCTGAAGCGCGGAAAAGCCCTGAAGCCCGGCACCGGCCACAATCTCCCCGTCGATCAGGGCGGTGTCGCAGGGGATCTCGGACAAGGGCGGCAGAAGTTCGGCGAAACGGTCGGACCAGTCCTGACCGCTGCGGGTGCGGATCACCGGGCCATCCTTGCCGATGGCGATCTGCGCGCGGTAACCGTCCAGCTTCACCTCGTGCAGCCAATCCGCGCCCTCGGGCGGGGCGTCGACCAGTTGCGCCAGTTGCGGCGACCGGAACGCCGGGACGGGGCCTCGGCGTGTGTTTTCCATCGGCTGCGGTTCCGCACCCGCCGCAATCTGCGCCAGCGTGCGGTGGGTCAGGACGCTGCGGTCGAACGCTTCGGCCAAGGGGGGCGTCGCGGTGGAGGCCGCCACGTCCTCCTCCTTGATCATCAGCCAGTTTTCGCGCTTTTCCCGACCCTTCATGCGCACCAGCGACCAGCCGCCCGTGCCGCGCCGCCCGTGCAGCGCGAAATGCAGATGGCCCGAGGCGAGCCCTTCCTCCACATCGTGAAAAGGCTGCCACCAGCCCAGATCCCACAGCATCACGGTGCCCGCGCCGTATTCGCCCTTGGGTATGGTGCCCTCGAAGGTCAGATAGTCGAAGGGATGATCCTCGGTCCGGACAGCCAGCCGCTTGTCCTTGGGATTGGCCGAAGGCCCCCGCGTGACGGCCCAAGACAACAGGACGCCGTTCCATTCCAGCCGGAGGTCCCAGTGCAGCCGGGTCGCGTCGTGCATCTGAACGGAATAGCGCAGGGCCGGGCCTCCGCCGCTGCCCCCCTGCGGTTCGGAGGTGCGGCTGAAATCGCGCTTTTCGCGATAGGTCCGCAGCGCGTCCATCAGGCCGACTTGCGTGGCTTCGCCGCAGGCTTGGCGCGGGCGCTGGTCTTCTTCTTCGGCGCGTCGTCGGATTTCAGGCTCTGGCGCAGCGCTTCCATCAAGTCGACCACGTTGCCGCCCTTGGGCGCGGCCTTGTCACCCGCCGCGGCGCGCGGGGTCTTGCTGTTCTTGCGCTTGGCCTCGATCAGGTCGCGCAGGGCGGCGTCGTAATGGTCGGTGAAGACCTTAGCGTCGAACGGCGCCGTCTTGCGGTCGATCAACTGGGTCGCGACGGCCAGCAGCTCCTTGTCGGCGGGCTCATCCTCGATCGAGGAGAACAGGGGATGGGCGGACTTGATCTCGTCCGCGTAATACAGCGTTTCCATCAACAACCCGTCGCCGCAGGGGCGGATGGCGCACAGATATTCGCGCCCGCGCATCGTCAGCTGACCCAGACCCACCTTGCCCGCCTTGCGCAACGCGTCGCGCACCACGCGGTAGGCGTCCTCCGCCAGATCGTCGGTCGGCACCACGTAATAGGGCTTGTCGTAATACAGGGGAGAGATTTCGGCGCTGTCGACGAACTGCACCAGTTCGAACGTCTTCTTCGTTTCCAGCCGGATCGCATCGATCTCTTCCGGCTTCAGAAGCAGGTATTCGTCATCCCCGAGTTCATAGCCCTTGAGGATGTCGTCCGTCTTGACGCGCCCGACGCCGGGCACCGTCTTTTCGTAATTCACCCGCTTACCCGTCGGTCCGTGGATCTGGCGGAACGACACGCGCGCCCCCGACTGGGTGGCGCTGTGCACCTCCACCCCGATGGAGACGAGCGAGATGCGAAGCTGGCCTTTCCAGACCGGACGCGAGGCCATGGCAAACCCTCCCTTTCGGCGGCAACGCGCCCGAAAGGGAGGGGTTCCCGATCAGCCCTGAAGCGTGCGGACGCCGATGCCTTCGTCGCGCGCCTGCATGGCGGCCACGGCGGCGATGGAACCGGCCGCGGTCGTGAAGTAGGGGATCTTGCCATACAGCGCGACCGAACGGATGTCGCGGCTGTCGGCCACGGATTGCGCGCCTTCGGTCGTGTTCAGCACCAGCGCGACGTCACCGTTCTTCAGCCGGTCCACGATGTTCGGGCGGCCTTCATAGACCTTGTTCACCAGTGTCGAGTTGATGCCCTGCGCGGTCAGCCAAGTGGCCGTGCCCTTGGTCGCCAGGATCTCGAAGCCCAGTGCGATCAGGCCGCGCGCGGCCTCGGCCAGCGCTTCGGTCTTGTCGGCGTCCTTCACGGACAGGAACACGCGGCCTTCTTCGGGCAGATGCACGCCCGCGCCCATCTGCGCCTTCAGGAAGGCCAGCGGGAAGGTGCGGTCCCAGCCCATGACTTCACCGGTCGAGCGCATTTCCGGCCCCAGCAGCGTGTCCACGCCCGGGAAGCGCGCGAAGGGCAGCACCGATTCCTTGACCGAGAACCAGGGTGTGATCGGATCGGCCAGCGTCATCGCATCCGCCAGCGGCAGCGCGGTGTCCGGGCCGACGCCCGCCGGGTAGGGCGCGCGCAGGGGGAAGGCGTCCAGCTTTTCCCCGGCCATCAGGCGCGCGGCGATCGACGCGATGGCGCTGTCGGTGGCCTTGGCCACGAAGGGCACGGTGCGCGACGCGCGCGGGTTCACCTCCAGCACGTAGATGGTGCCGTCCTTGATGGCGAACTGCACGTTCATCAGGCCGACCACGTTCAGCGCGCGGGCCATGTCGACGGATTGGCGCTTCAGCTCCTCGATCACCTCGGCGCTCAGCGAATGGGGCGGCAGGCAGCAGGCACTGTCGCCCGAATGGACGCCCGCTTCCTCGATATGCTCCATGATGCCGGCGACGTGGACGTTCTGGCCGTCCGACAGGCAGTCCACATCCACCTCGATCGCGCCGGACAGGTAGCTGTCCAGCAGCACCGGGCTTTTGCCCGACACCGTCACGGCGCTGGTGATGTAGCGTTTCAGCTGGTCCATGTCGCGCACGATTTCCATCGCGCGGCCGCCAAGGACATAGGACGGACGGATGACCAGCGGGAAGCCCACACGCTCCGCAATCTCCAGCGCCTGCGCGTCGGACGAGGCGATGCCGTTCACCGGCTGCTTCAGGTCCAGATCGTTCAAGAGTTGCTGGAACCGCTCGCGGTCCTCGGCCAGGTCGATGGCGTCGGGCGTGGTGCCAAGGATCGGGATGCCCTCGTCCTTCAGGGCCTGCGCCAGTTTCAGCGGCGTCTGTCCGCCCAGCTGCACGATCACGCCGTGCAGGGTGCCGTTTTCCTGTTCGACCCGCAGGATCTCCAGAACGTGTTCCAGCGTCAGCGGTTCGAAATACAGCCGGTCCGAGGTGTCGTAGTCGGTCGACACCGTTTCCGGGTTGCAGTTCACCATGATGGTTTCATACCCGGCCTCGGTCAGCGCAAAGCAGGCGTGGCAGCAGCAATAGTCGAACTCGATCCCCTGGCCGATCCGGTTCGGACCGCCGCCCAGGATGACGACCTTCTTCGCGTTCGACGGCCGCGCCTCGTCCTCGACCTCGCCCATGACGGGCGTCTCGTAGGTCGAGTACATGTACGGGGTCTGCGCCTCGAACTCAGCCGCGCAGGTGTCGATGCGCTTGAAGACGGCGGTGACGCCCAAGTTGCGGCGCGCCTTGCGGACGGCGCTTTCGGCCTGCGCGGTCAGGCTGGCCAGACGGGCGTCGGTGAAGCCGTACATCTTCAGGCGGCGCAGGCCTTCGGCGGTCGTGGGCAGGCCGTTCGCGATGATCTTGGCTTCTTCCTCTATGATCTCGCGGATACGGGCAAGGAACCACGGATCGAAGGAGGTCGCGGCCTGGATCTCGTCATTCGACAGGCCGTGGCGCATGGCCTGCGCGATCAGGCGGATGCGGTCCGGCGTCTGGGCGCTGATGGCCTTGATGATGGCGACCTTTTCGGGCGCGCCTTCGATGGCGATCTCGTCAAAGCCCGAAAGGCCGGTCTCCAACGAGGCCAAAGCCTTCTGCATGGATTCGTGGAAGGTGCGGCCGATGGCCATGACCTCGCCCACTGATTTCATGGCGGTGGTCAGGTCGGGCTTCGATCCGGGGAACTTCTCGAAGGCAAAGCGCGGGATCTTGGTCACGACATAGTCGATCGACGGCTCGAAGCTGGCCGGCGTCACCTTGGTGATGTCGTTGTCCAGCTCGTCCAGCGTGTAGCCGACGGCCAGCTTCGCCGCGATCTTGGCGATCGGGAAGCCCGTGGCCTTCGAGGCCAGGGCGGACGACCGCGACACGCGCGGGTTCATCTCGATCACGACCATGCGGCCGTCGGCCGGGTTGATCGCCCACTGCACGTTCGATCCGCCGGTTTCCACGCCGATCTCGCGCAAGACGGCGATCGATCCGTTCCGCATCGCCTGGTATTCGCGGTCCGTCAGGGTCAGGGCCGGGGCCACAGTGATGCTGTCGCCGGTGTGCACACCCATCGGGTCCACGTTCTCGATCGCGCAGACGATGATGGCGTTGTCCTTGCGGTCGCGGACGACCTCCATCTCGAACTCTTTCCAGCCCAGCAGCGATTCATCGACCAGGATCTGCGCCATGGGCGACGCGTCGAGGCCCGACCGGCAGATGCGCTCGTAATCGTCGCGGTTGTAGGCGACGCCGCCGCCCGTGCCGCCCAGCGTGAAGGCGGGGCGGATGATGGCGGGAAGGCCGATGTCCTCGATCGCGGCCATGGCCTGCGCCACGCCGGCGTTGATGTCGTACTTGCCGTTCGGCAGTTTCGGGGCGGCGACGATGGTGGCCTTGGGGTTCTCGATCCCCAGACGGTCCATCGCCTCGCGGAACAGCTTGCGGTCCTCGGCCATCTCGATGGCGGCGCGGTTGGCGCCGATCAGCTGCACGTTGAACTTGTCCAGCACGCCCATGTCGGCCAGGGCGAGCGCGGTGTTCAGGCCGGTCTGCCCGCCCATCGTGGGCAGAAGGGCGTCGGGCCGTTCGGCCTCGATGATCTTGGCCACGACCTCGGGGGTGATCGGCTCGATATAGGTCGCATCCGCCAGCTGCGGATCGGTCATGATCGTCGCCGGGTTGGAGTTCACGAGGATGACGCGGTAGCCTTCCTCGCGCAGGGCCTTGCAGGCCTGTGCGCCGGAATAATCGAACTCGCACGCCTGACCGATGACGATGGGGCCTGCGCCGATGATCATGATGGATTTGATATCGGTTCTTTTCGGCATGTCTGGCCCCATATGGCTGCACCCGAAGCCCATGCGGACGCGGTGGATTCGGGGCAGGGTTTTCGCAAATTGACGCGGTTTATCGTGAAGCGGCCCGCTGGCGCAACCCTGAACCGGACCGGGCGGGAACTTCAATGGGAAAGCGCCGTTGACGACCCGATCCCGCACCCCATCCCGTTCAAGGACGCCCGATGTCTGAACCTGCCAAGACCGGCGCCCGGACGCGCCGCCTGCGGATGGAATTTGCCCTGTTCTACATCGTGACGCCGGTCCTCGCCGCCTGCCTCCTGCCGTCCGGGGGGCTGCTGGCCGGACTGTTCTTGTTCATGCTGGTCGGGCTTGGTCTTCTGTGGGCCACCCCCGGCTTTCGGTGGAGGGAGCTGTTCCGCGGCTGGCGGGCAATCCGCTGGGAAGCCGTGGCGGGGCTGGCGGCCCTGACCTTCGCGGCCAGCCTTGCGGTGATGCAGGTCATGGCCCCGCAGGCGATGTTCTCTCTGCTGGCGCATCCCGAACGGCTGCTGCTGATCGCCGTCCTCTATCCGCTCCTGTCCGCGCTGCCGCAGGAGGTGGTGTTCCGCGCACTATATTTCCGGCGCTATCGCGGCCTCGTGCCGAAAGGTCCGCGCGGCGTGGTGCTGAACGCCGCGCTGTTCGCGCTGGCCCACCTGATGTACTGGAGCGTGATCGTCGTCGTCATGACCTTTGTCGGCGGACTGACCTTCGCCTGGGCTCATTCCGTCCGCCGCAGCTTTCTCATGGCCTGGGTCATGCACAGCGTGGCCGGCGTGATCGTGTTCATCGCGGGGCTAGGCATCTATTTCTTCGCCGGAAATGTGATGCGCCCGTTCTAGGGCGCACCGGGGTCAGTATTTCGCCGGCACGTAAAGTTCCGGCGGAAGGACCTTGCGTTCATAGTCCGGATTGAAGACCCGCTCCGGCAGCGTGATCTCCTCGTGGGGGACGTCCTCATAGGGGAACAGCGTCAGAAGGTGGTCGATGCAGTTCAGGCGGGCGCGCTTCTTGTCGTTGCCCTCCACGATGTACCACGGTGCCTCGGGGATGTTGGTGCGCGCGAACATCTGTTCCTTGGCGATGGTGTACTGTTCCCAGCGGACGCGGGATTGCAGGTCCATCGGCGACAGCTTCCACTGCTTCATCGGATCGTGGATCCGCATCAGGAAGCGCATCTGCTGTTCCTCGTCGGTGATGGAGAACCAGTATTTCACCACCTTGATGCCGGACCGGACCAGCATCCGCTCGAACTCCGGCACGTCCTCGAAGAACTGCTCCACCTCGTCCTCGGACGCGAAGCCCATCACGCGTTCCACACCGGCGCGGTTGTACCAGCTGCGGTCGAACAGCACGATCTCTCCTCCGGCCGGCAGGTGGGGGACGTAGCGCTGGAAGTACCACTGCGTCTTTTCGCGGTCGGACGGGGCCGGCAGGGCGACGGTGCGCACCACGCGGGGGTTCAGGCGCTGGGTGATGCGCTTGATGACGCCGCCCTTGCCGGCGGAATCGCGCCCTTCGAAGATGACGACGACCTTTTCCTTGGTGTGCTGCACCCAGGATTGCAGGCGGATCAGTTCGGATTGCAGGTGGATCAGGTTGCGGAAGTAGTCCATCCGCTCCATCCCCGGGGGGTGCGCCTTCTTGTAGATCTTCGCGATTTCCTCGGACAGCCGGGCGTCTTCCAGCTCCAGCTCGTAATCCTCGGCCAAGGTGTCGGCCAGTTCGGCTTCCAGCCAGTCGCGGGCAGAGGTGTCGTCCATGTGCACTATCTCCTGAAGGTCGGAGCCTTTGAACATAGAAGTGTGACAGCGCCTTGACGACTTGACACCACGGCGCAGGCGGTGTTCCTCCGACCCGAACCAAAGCCTCGTGGAAAGGGGAGCGTGATGCACGCCTATCGCAGCCATACCTGTGCCGATCTGAACACCGCGAATGTCGGCAACGATGTCCGCCTGTCGGGCTGGGTGCACCGCGTGCGCGACCACGGGGGCGTCCTGTTCATCGATCTGCGCGACCATTACGGCATCACGCAGGTGATCTGCGACAGCGACAGCGCCGCCTTCGCCGACCTGGAAAAGGTCCGTGCCGAATGGGTGATCCGCATCGAAGGCACCGTGAAGGGCCGCGACGCCTCGCTGGTAAACCCCAAGCTGCCGACCGGAGAGATCGAGGTCTATGCCCGCGCCGTCACCGTGCTGGGCGAAGCGGCCGAACTGCCGATGCCGGTCTTCGGCGACGTGGACTACCCCGAGGAAACGCGCCTCACCTACCGCTTCCTGGATCTGCGGCGTGAAAAGCTGCACCGCAACATGATGATGCGGTCGAACGTGGTGCGGTCCATCCGCAACCGCATGTGGGATCAGGGCTTCAACGAGTTCCAGACGCCGATCATCACCGCCTCCTCTCCCGAAGGGGCGCGCGACTTCCTGGTGCCGAGCCGTCTGCATCCGGGCAAGTTCTATGCGCTGCCGCAGGCGCCGCAGCAGTTCAAGCAGCTGATCATGGTGGCGGGCTTCGACCGCTACTTCCAGATCGCGCCCTGCTTCCGGGACGAGGATCCGCGCGCCGACCGCAGCCCCACCGACTTCTACCAGCTGGACATCGAGATGTCCTTCGTGGAGCAGGAGGACGTGTTCAACGCCGTCCAGCCCGTCATCCAAGGCCTGTTCGAGGAATTCGCGCCCGCGAAGACGGTCTATGCCGACTGGCCCAAGATCGCCTATCGCGACGCGCTGGCCTGGTACGGCTCTGACAAGCCAGACCTGCGCAACCCGATCAAGATGCAGGACGTGTCCGAGCATTTCCGCGGTTCCGGCTTTGCGATCTTCGCCAAGCTGCTGGAGCAGGAGGGGACCGAGATCCGCGCCATTCCGGCACCGACGGGCGGCAGCCGCAAGTTCTGCGACCGGATGAACGCCTTCGCGCAAAGCCAAGGCCTGCCGGGCATGGGCTACATCTTCTGGCGCAAGGCCGAGGACGGATCCATGGAAGCCGCCGGTCCGCTCGCCAAGAACATCGGGCCGGAGCGGACGGAAGCCGTTCGTGTCCAGCTGGGTCTGGGCGAGGGTGACGCGGCCTTCTTCCTTGGCGGCAAGCCCGACGCGTTCGAAGCGGTCGCGGGACGCGCCCGCAACGTCATCGGCGAGGAACTGGGCCTGACGGAAAAGGACTGCTTCAAGTTCGCCTGGATCGTCGACTTCCCGATGTACGAGAAGACGGACGATGGCAAGATCGACTTCAGCCACAACCCCTTCTCCATGCCGCAGGGCGGGATGGAGGCGCTGATGGGCGACCCGCTGAAGGTCCACGCCTACCAGTACGACCTGGCCTGCAACGGGTACGAGCTGATCTCGGGCGGGATCCGCAACCACAAGCCGGAGATCATGTTCAAGGCGTTCGAACTGGCCGGCTATCCGAATTCCGAAGTGGAAAAGCGGTTCGGCGGCATGGTCAAGGCGTTCAAGTACGGCGCACCTCCCCACGGCGGCTGCGCGGCGGGCATCGACCGGATCGTGATGCTGCTGGCGGACGAGCCGAACATCCGCGAGGTCATCATGTTCCCGATGAACCAGCGGGCCGAGGACATGCTGATGAACGCGCCGTCCGAGGCCACCAACGAACAGCTTCGGGAGCTGAGCCTGCGGGTCATCCCCAAGGAATGAGCAGAAAGGCCGCCGGTGACACGGCGGCCTTTCCTTTCAGCGGTTCAGGCGCTGGAAGATGTGCGTGAAGGTCGCCACCCCCAGAACCGGCATGATCAGGTTCAGGACGGGAACGGCCAATGGCGCCGCAAGAAGGGCCCCGGCCAGCCAGGCCAGGCCAAGATGCTTTCGGTGCAGCACCTTGGCCTCGGCCCGGCCCACGCGGCGCATCGCGACCAGCGTGAAGTATTCCCGGCCCAGCAGGTAGCCGTTCACCGTGATGAACAGGACCGGCGCCAGCGGACCGGCGAAGACATAGGCCGCCAGCATCAGCACGTTCGCCACCATCAGCAGAAGGAAGGCGGTCGCCGCCTCGCCCAACTGCTCGGACCACGGCATGGGGCGGGCGGGGGGCAGGGCGGGGTAATGCTTGTCCTCCACCGCCGCGGCGACGTCCTCCAGGAAGAAGCCCATGACAGCCGACGCGACGGGGATCATCAGGAAGATCGACGCCACCAGCATCACGGCCAGCCCGCCCGCGCCGGCCACCCAGTCCAGACCGCCGATCGGACCGATCCAGGGCAGGGTCACGCTGTCGGGCACTAGCCATTCCAGCCCCCAAAGCACCACCACGGTCAGCGCGATCAGCATCAGGATGGTCAGCCCCACGCCGCGCAGCAGCACGCGGCGGAAGCGGCGGTCCAGAACCTGGCCCAGGGCCTTGAAGAACGCGGTCAGGATCATGCGTCGATCCACGTCGTAATGGCGTCGATGTCGGGGCGGGCGCGGTCGGGCGGAATGGCGGTTTCGGTGCCGATATGGACGATGCCGGCGATCCATTCCTCGGGCGCAAGGCCCATCCCTTCGGCAAAGCCTGCGTCGTGCGACACCCAGCCGGTGACCCAGCCCGCGCCCCAGCCTGCGGCCAGCGCGGCGTTCACCAGCGACAGGCACACCGCGCCGGCCGACAAGGTTTGCTCCATCGGCGGGATCTTGTCCGAGGTTTTGGGGCTGGCGATGACCACGACGGCAAGGTTGCCCAGATCAAACTGCCCCCGGCCCTTGGCCCGCTTCTCCTCGTCCAGATCCAGCGCCGTGGCGCGGGCGTCGGCCAGCGCGGCCAGCTTCGGCATGGCCGCAGGTTCGATCACGAGGAACCGCCACGGCACCAGCATCCCGTGATCGGGCGTACGGGCGGCGATCTCCAGCAGCGGGCGCAGGTCGTCGCGGCTGGGGACGGGTCCGGTCAGCGATTTCGGCGGGCGGGAACGGCGGGTCCGCAGAAACTCGAACGCGGCGGTGTTTGGGGTGGGCATGGCACTCTCCTTCGGTCGCCCGAAGGATTGGGACGCAAGCTGGCCGGGGTCAAGTCACTCGCTGCACAGATAAACGGCGCCGCCCACGGCCACCACGCTTACCGCGGCCGCCGCAAGGCCGATGGGCGTGGCCAGAGCCGCTCCTGCGGTGGTGGAGGCGCCGGCGATCGTCTGCTGCACCGCGGCCCCCGCGCCCGACAGAACCACCGCGCCCCCCGGTCGCGTCACGGTCTGCACGCCCTCGCCCACGGTCTCGGTCCCCTTCGGCGCGTCGGCAAGGCCGGCGACTTCTTTCGAGGTCTGGACGGAGGTGTTCACCCGTTCGCAGAAGGTGCGGCGCGGCGCGCGGCAGCGCAGATAGGCGTCGCGCGCGCCTTCGGCGTAACCCGCATAGGTGTTGGCGGCGTTGTCCCATTGCAGGCAGAAGGCTTGCCGCTGATCGTCCGTCAGGTCCGGCGTCAGGTGCCGCAGGGTGACATAGGACGGGCAGTCCAGCTTGCCCCAGCCGCCCAGCCACGCCTCGCGCCGCGACTTGTTCGCGCCGACCTGTTCGTCATCCGGCTCGAAGAACAGGTTGATCAGCTGCCCCTTGACCGAGGTCGTGCAGCTTTGCGCCTCGGCCATGGCCGAGGCGGGGAACAGGAACAGAAGGACGGCCAGCGATCGGATCATGAAGGTGGTTCTATCGCAAGCGGCCCGACCCGGCAAATCAAGTCTTGGGGGTCAGGCGGTAGCTGCCTTCCGGCAGGTTCAGCGCGGCGGCCAGATCCTGGATCTGCGCCATCGACAGGGTGATGCGGCACACCTCGTGGGTGTTGCGGTCCACCTGTTCCACGGTAATCTGGTCGTCGAAGGCGTGAAGGATCACGTCCTCCTGCAGATCGGGCCGCCCCTCGTCGATGAGGGTGACGATCGTGGCGTCGAAATCGTGTTCGATGGTAAACATGGCCCAAGGTTAGGCGGCCGTTCGCCGCCACGCCACAGAAATATCCCCGAAGACAGATTTTCTTGTCCGGCAGGTTGCTTATATTGCCCTTCGCGAAAACGGAGGAGAAGTCGATGAAGCGAGTGGCGTGTGTGATGGCCACCCTGACGCTGGCCGCGTGCGAGCCGGTGCCGATGGCCATGCCGATGCCGGAAGGGCCGGCACCGGTGTTGCAGCAGCCGGACGTGGCCGCGCCCAAATTGTCGCCCGCCGCCGCGCGCGCGGCCTTTTCCCAAGCGCAGGCCCGGGTGGAGCCGGTGGCCGAGCGCCTTTGCCGCGAACGGACGCGGGGCGTGGATTGCGACTTCCAGATCTCCATCGACACGACGCAGGGGGACTTGGCCAACGCCTATCAATCCCGCGACGAACAGGGGCGGCCCATCATCCGGTTCACCACGGCGCTGGTGAACGACGCGCGCAACGTAGACGAACTGGCCTTCGTGATGGGGCACGAAACCGCGCACCACATCCTTGGCCATATCGACCAGCAGTCCCAGACCGCGACGGCGGGCGCGCTTCTGGGGGGGATCGCGGCCTCGCTCGGCGGGTTCAACCCGGATGCCTTCACCGATCTTGGGGCGGGGCTGGGCAGCCGCATCTATTCCAAGGACCACGAATTGCAGGCGGATTCGCTGGGGGCGGAGATCGCGATCGACGCGGGCTATGACCCCGTGCGCGGGATCGGCTTCTTCCAGCGGCTTCCCGATCCGGGCGACCGCTTCTTGGGCACGCACCCGGCGAACGGCGACCGCATCGCGGTGGTGCAGCGGACGGCGGCGCGGATGGGCTACCGGTCCTAGCGCCAGGGCAGGGCGTCGGGGGCGTGGCGGCCGAAACGGTCCGCCACCACCACCAGCGCGAAGACCAGCACCAGCGACAGCGCCGAAAGGGCTGCGGCGGAGGTGGAGTTCCCTTCGTATTGGAGCGAGAAGATCATCACGCCCACCGTTTCCGCCCCCGAGGACCAGAGGAGGGAGGACAGCGTGAGTTCGTTGATCGCCGTCATCACCACCAGCACGGCCCCCGCCAGCGCGGCAGGCGTGACCATTGGCGCGAAGATCAGCGCGATCCGCGCCCAGGTCGGGGCGTTGAAGATGCGGGCCGCCTCGTCCAAGGCCGGTTCGGCCTGCGTGGCGGTGGCCGCGACGGGCCGCAGCACCAGCGGCAGGAAGCGCGCCAGATAGGCGACCAGCAGGATCATCGGCGTGCCATAGATGGACCCGATCCCCGGCAAGGGCGGCAGGAATACAAGGATCATCGCCAAGGCCAGCACCGTGCCCGGCACGATGAAAGGCAAATCGGCAAGCAGGTCCATCACCCGCATCGACCGCAGCTTCGCCACATGGGACAGCCAGACGAACGGCACGGCCACCAGCACGGATATGGCGGCCGCGGCAAAGGACAGCCACAGCGAGTTCACCAGCGCGCGGCGGATGGTGCCGTTGGCCAGCGTTTCCCCGAAGTTGTTCAGCGTGATGGTCGAGAAGGTCAGGTCCACCCCCAGCGCGGGCGACAGGGCAGTGCCCAGCAGCGCCAGGATCGGCAGGATCATCGTGACGCCCAACATCAGCCAAAGTGCCCCCTCGATCGGAAGACGGGCGCGGCCGGCGTCAAAGCGGGCGAAGCTGCGACCGCCGGGCACGGGAACGGCCAGCCGCATCACGACCGCCCGCAGGGCCAGCGCCACCCCGGCCATGGCCACAAGGATCAGCGCCAGAACCGCCACCTGTCCCATGACGGAAGGGCCGAAGCCGTTCAGCCGCTGATAGATCAGCGTCGTCAGCATGGAATAGCGGCCGGGGATGCCCAGCAGGGCCGGCACCCCGAAATTGCCGATGGCGGCGGCAAAGGCCAGCGTGCCGCCGGCGGCGATGGCGGGCAAGCACAAGGGCAGGATCACCCGCAGCAGGATGGAGGCGTTGCGCGCGCCGGCGATGCGGGCCGCCTCCACAAGGTCGTTCGGGATCGCGGTCAATGCGGCGCGGGTGGCGATAAAAACCAGCGGCATATGCTCGATCCCCATCAGAAGCGCGATGCCGCCGCCGGAATAAAGCGGGTTCGCGCCTTCGGGCGCCAGCCCCAGCGGGCCGAGGATGGGGGAGGAGCTGCCCAGCAGCTCGATCCACGCCAGCGCCATGATCTGCGAGGGCACGAGGAGCGGCGACAGGATCAGGAAGGTCATCGCCACCCGCGCGCGCAGGTTCAGCCCGCCGATCAGCAGCGCCAGCGCCACGCCCGAGATCACGGAGATCAGGACCGAGCCGCCCCCCGCCGCCAGCGTGTTCCAGAAGGCGCGGGCGGTGGCGCGGCTGTCCAGCGTGTCGCGCATCAGGCCAAGGATCTGCCCTTCGTCGCCCGGCGCGAAGGCGGTCAGGAACAGGCGGGCCAGCGGCCACAGGCCGATCACCCCGACATAGACAATGACAAGGGCGGCCAGCATGTGCTGGCCACCCCGCAGGATCGGACGTGGTCCGGTGTCAGCCGCCAAAGAGATCGGAAAACTCCTGCTTCAGTTGCTGGTCGTCCTTCAGGATGACGGCCGGATCGGCCTTCATGATGGTCAGCGTCGCGGGGGCGGGATAGCCTTCGGGCGGCGTCACGCCGTCCAGGATCGGGAAATAGCCCTGTTCGACCGATTGTTCCTGCGCCGCGCGGCCCAGTTGCCAGTCCACGAAGACCTTCGCCGCCTCGATGTTGTCGCTGTCCTTCAGGATCGCGACCGGCTGGGTGATGGTCGACACGCCGTCCTTTGGGAACACGAAGTCCACGGGCGATCCGTCCTTTTTCGCGTTCATCGCCATGTATTCGACGATCATGCCATAAGACTTCTCGCCCCGCGCGACGGCTTCCAGAACGGTGCCGTTGCCTTGGCCCGCGACGGCGCCGTTGTCGGCCAGCGTCTCGTAATAGCCCCACCCCAGATCGTCCTGCTGCACCATCGTGCCGACATGGACCACCGCCGCGCCGGAATAGAGCGGGGAGGGCATGATCGTCTGGGCCGCCACCTCGGGCGCTTCCAGATCGTGCCAGCTGGTGGGGGGCGTCGTCACCTTGTCGGTGTTGTAGATGATGCCCGTGGTCAGCAGCTTGGTGCCGAAGAAGGTGTGGTCGGGATCGACCAGTTCGGCCGGAATACCCTCGGTCGCGGCATCGTCATAGGCGAACAGGCGGTCGTCGTTCTTCATCTGCGTCATCGCCACCGCATCCGCAATCAGCATCACGTCGGCGGGGGTGGAGCCTGCGGCGAATTCGGCCTGCAGCTTCGACATCAGCTCGGTCGTGCCGGAGCGGAAGACCTCTACCGTGATCTCGGGGTGGTCCTTGTTGAAGGCCTTCACCACCGCATCCATCTGGTCGGTCGGCTGCGAGGTGTAGACCGTGATCGTGCCCGTGCCTTGGGCAAAGGCGGCGCCGGTCAGCGCCGTCGCGCCCAGAAGACCGAGGATAAGAGTGCGGAGCATCATGCTGTCCTGTTACAGAAGGGTTTCGCGCGCTTCTACGGCGTCAGTGCGACCGTTTGGTGACAACATCCGGTTTTCCCAGACGCCGTTCGTCTTCTCCCAGCGCGACACCTCGCCATTGGCGGGGCGGCGGAAGGGGGCGGTGGACAGCAGGGCGTGCATCTCTCTCGCTGTGCCGGAATGGGCGACGATCAGGACCGGGAAGGGGCCGGTGATCGCAGCCATGGCCCTGTGGATGCGGGCGCGGAAGGTGTCCGGTCCCTCGCCCCCTTCGGGTGTCGCCTCGCGGATCAGGACGCTGCGGGGCTGCCCCTCCCACTCGCCCCAGTTCCGTTCCTGAAGATCGGGCAGAAGCTGCACGGGCAGGCCCTTCATCCGCGCAACGGGCGCCGCCGTATCCTGCGCACGCCGCAGAGGGGAGCACCAGATGGAGGCGATCTCCACCCCTCGCAGAACCTCCGCCGCCGCTTGCGCCTGTGCGTGACCCTGCGGGGTGAGCGGCAGGTCGGTCGCCCCGCCGATGGTGCCAGCCGCGTTCGAAGCCGTCTGGCCGTGGCGCAGGAACAGGAAGGACCGGATCAGGAGGGGGATCATGCGGGCAGCGCTTCGGCCGTGCGGGGCAGGGGATCGCCTTCGCGCGGCAGCAGCCAGGCCGAACGGATGGCCAGCGCCACCTGCGTCCCGACCGGCACGGCCTGATCATGGGCCACGTCCAGCGGCGTGTCGCCCAGATCGTCCGGCAGGACCGACAGCATGTGCATCCCGTTTTCCATCCGCCGGCCCACGACGCGGCCCGTGATCGCACCGTCATCCGCCAGTGCCAGATCGCGCGGGCGCAGGCACAGCCAGGCCGGCCCGTGATCGACCATGCCCGGCAGGCGCAGGCGGGCGCGGGGCAGGCGGGTCAGCCCGTCGGCCACATCCACGGCCAGCGTGCGGCCATGGCCGACGAAGCGCGCGACCATCGGTGTTGCCGGGCGGTCAAACAGCGCGTCCGGCGTGTCCATCTGCTCCATCCTCCCCGCGTTCATCACGCCGACATGGGTGGCGACGGCCATCGCCTCGTTCTGGTCATGGGTGACGAAGACGAAGGTGGCGCCGGTTTCGGCATGGATGCGACGAAACTCCGCCAGCATGGACTGGCGCAGGTGGGCATCAAGGTTCGCCAGCGGTTCGTCCAGCAGGATCAGCGCCGGGCGCACGGCAAGCGACCGCGCCAGCGCCACGCGTTGCCGTTGCCCGCCCGACAATTCATGCGGCTTGCGGGCGGCGAGATGGCCAAGGCCCACGACCGCCAGCGCCTCCTGCACGCGGCGGTCGCGTTCGGCCGCCGGAAGGCGCTGCATCTTCAAACCGAAGGCCACGTTTCCCGCCACCGTCATGTGTGGCCACAGCGCATAGGACTGGAACACCATCCCAAGGCCACGCGCGCCCGGATCGACAAAGGTGCTTCCATCGGCCACCGTGCGTCCGCCGATGGCGATGCGGCCGGCGCTGGGCCGCTCCAACCCCGCCAGCAGGCGCAGCAGGGACGTCTTGCCGCAGCCCGACGGCCCCAGCAGCGCAAAGAACGCGCCCGAGGGGATGGCAAGGGACACCGCATCCACCGCCGTGGTGGCCCCAAAGCGGAGCGAGACGTCTTCCAGATCAATCTTGGCCATGGGCGGCCTTTACCCTGTTTGGGTGACGGTCCTGTGACGGTCAGATGGGAAGATAGTCCACCGGTGCGCCCGCGTCCCGCGCCGGGTCGTCGATCGGGCGGATCAGAAGGGCGTTCGCTTCGGTCAGGCGCAGAAGAAGCGAGGAATCCTGTTCGGCGAAGGGTGTCAGCACGCCGTCCCGCACCACGGCCCGCATGTAATGCGCGCGCGGACCGTTAGCGGGCACAGGCTCGGCCAGCACGGCGCGGCTGGGGGCCACCTCGGCCACCTGTCCGGTCATGGCGCGCAGCATGGGCAGCAGGAACAGATGCGCGCAGACATAGGCCGACACCGGGTTGCCCGGCAGGCCCAGCATCGGCATGTCGCGCAGGCGGCCGGCCATCAGCGGTTTGCCGGGGCGCATGGCGATCTTGTGGAAGGACAGGTCCAGACCCAGTTCCGCCGCGACTGCGCCGACCAGATCATGGTCCCCGACCGAAGCGCCGCCGATGGTCACCACAAGATCCGCCCCTTCGGCCAGCGCGAAGGTCGCGCGCAGGCTGTCGCGGTCGTCGCGCGCGATGGGCAGGACGCGGCCGATGCCGCCCTCCGCCTCGATCAGGGCCTTCAGGGAAAACGAGTTCGCCGAAGGGATCTGGTCGTCCCGCATCGGGGTGCCGGGCATCGCCAGTTCATCCCCCGTGGACAGGATGGCGACGACGGGGCGGCGGAAGACCTCCACCTCGGCCACGTCCATGGCGGCCAGAAGGCCAAGATCGGCCGGGCGCAGGCGGCGGGGGTCGAAGGTCTGCCCCGCGCGGAAATCCTGACCGCGCCGGCGGATGTTGTCCTTGGCGGAGGCTTCGGTGATCGTGATCCGGTCGCCGTCACGTGCCGTGTTTTCCTGGATGACGACATGGCTGGCGCTGTCCGGGACGGGGGCGCCGGTGGAAATGCGAATCGCCTCGCCCACTTGAAGGCGTCCGGCAAAGCTTCGGCCGGCCTGCGACTCCCCGACAAGGCGCAGCACGTCGCCCACTTGCGGGAGGGCGGCCACCGCGTACCCGTCCATCGAAGACGCGTCGAACGGCGGCTGATCGCGCCGCGCGGCCACCTCGGCCACCATGCTGCGTCCGGCCGCCTGCGCCAGCGGCACGCGTTCGGTGGGCAGCGGCGCGGCCAGATCCAGAACCAGCTTCAACGCCTCGGAAACGGAGATCATGCCTCGTACCGCCCGCTTTTGCCGCCGTCCTTCAGGGTCACGCGCAGACCGCCGATCTCCATCGACTTCTCGGCCGCCTTCAGCATGTCATAAACGGTCAGCGCGGCGGTGGACACGGCGGTCAGCGCCTCCATCTCCACCCCTGTCTGGCCGGTGGTCTTGACGGTGGCGGTGATGCGCACGCCCGGCAGGGCAGGGTCCGTGGTCAGGTCCAGCGAAACTTTGGTGATGGGCAGGGGATGGCACAGCGGGATCAGTTCCGCCGTCTTCTTGGCGCCCATGATGCCGGCCAGCCGCGCCACGGCCAGCACGTCGCCCTTCTTGGCCGTGCCCTGTTCCACCAGCGCTAGCGTCGCCGCTTCCATGCGCACAAAGCCCTCGGCCGTCGCGATCCGCGACGTCACCGCCTTGTCCGAGACGTCGACCATGTGGGCGTCGCCCTTGCCGTCGAAATGCGTCAGCATCACGCCTCCATCAACGCGCGGGTGGCGGCGCTCACGTCCGCCTGCCGCATCAGGCTTTCGCCGATCAGGAAGGCCTTCGCACCGACCTGCGCCATGCTGGCCATGTCGGCCGGGGTGAAGATGCCGCTTTCGCAGACGATCATGCGGCCTTCAGGGATGCGCGGCGCAAGCTGCCGCGTCGTGTCCAGCGTCACCTCGAACGTTTTGAGGTTGCGGTTGTTGATCCCGATCATAGGCGACGTCAGGCGCAGCGCGCGGTCCAGTTCGGCGGCGTCATGCACTTCGATCAGCGCGTCCATGCCCCAGTGGGTGGCGGCGGCTTCCAGCTCCTGTGCCTGGGTGTCGGACACGGAGGCCATGATGATCAGGATGCAGTCGGCCTTCAGCGCCCGCGCCTCGGCCACCTGATAGGTGTCGTAAAGGAAATCCTTGCGCAGGCAGGGCAGGCCGACCGCGTCATGCGCGGCGGTCAGGAACGTGTCGTCACCCTGGAAGCTGGGCCCGTCGGTCAGGACGGACAGGCAATGCGCGCCACCGGCCTCGTAGGCCTTGGCCAGCGCGGGCGGGTCGAAGTCCGGTCGGATCAGGCCCTTGGAGGGGCTGGCCTTCTTGATCTCGGCGATCAGGGCGTGGCGCGGGGCGCTGGCCAAAGCGCGATGAAAGCCGCGCGGCGCGGGGGCGGTTTTGGCGGCGGCCTCCACCTCGGCCAGCGGACGCGCGGCCTTGCAGGCAGCGATGTGATCCAGTTTGTAGGCCTTGATGCGGTCCAGAACGTTCATGCGGTGCCCTTGTTCGTCAGGCGGACCAGCGCCGCCACCTTGGATTTCGCCGCGCCGCTGTCGAGGCTTTCGCGGGCCAGTTCAACGCCTTCGGGCAGTGTCTTCACCCGGTCCGCGACGATCAGCGCCGCGGCGGAGTTCAGCAGCACCGCGTCGCGATAGGCGCCCGCCTCCCCGTCCAGCAGGCGGCGCAGGGCCTGCGCGTTCTCCTCGGGCGTGCCGCCGACGATCGCTTCGAACGGATGGGCGGGAAGGCCCGCATCCTCGGCCGCCACCTCGAATTCACGGATCGCGCCGTTTTCCAGCGCCGCGACCTTCGACGGGGCCGAGATCGCGAGTTCATCCGTTCCGTCGCCGCCATGGACCAGCCACGCCTTTTCGGAGCCCAGAAGCTGCAGCACCTCGGCCATCGGGCGGATCAGGTCGGCGCTGTAGGCCCCCGTCAGTTGCCGCGTGACGCCCGCCGGGTTGGTCAGGGGGCCGAGGATGTTGAACAGCGTCCGCGTCCCCAGTTCGATCCGGACGGGCATGACGTGGCGGGTGGCCGGGTGGTGCATGGGGGCCATCATGAAGCCGATCCCAGCCTCGTCCAGGCACTCCTCCACCACCTCGGCGCCGACCATCACGTTCAGGCCAAGGGCCGTCAGCGCGTCCGAAGCGCCGGATTTCGACGACAGGTTGCGGTTGCCGTGCTTGGCCACCGGCACGCCCGCGCCCGCCACGACAAAGGCCGTGGCGGTGGAGATGTTCAGCGTGCCCTTGCCGTCGCCCCCCGTGCCCACGATGTCCATCGTCCCTTTGGGCGCGCGGACCGGCACGCATTTGGCCCGCATCGCGGCGGCGGCGGCAGCGTATTCCTCCACCGTCTCGCCCCGCGTGCGCAGCGCCATCAGGAAGCCACCCATCTGGGCGGGCGTGGCCTGTCCTTCGAACAGGGCGGCAAAGGCGGCGTCCGCCTCCTCGCGCGTCAGTGGACGGGTGGCGGCGGTGCCGATCAGCGGTTTCAGAACGCTCATGCCGTCAGCGGCACCCTTGCGCCTTCCAGGAAGTTGCGCATCATCCGGTGCCCGTGTTCGGAGGCGATGCTTTCGGGGTGGAACTGCACCCCCTCGATCGGCAGGTCGCGGTGCTTCAGGCCCATGATCGTGCCGTCTTCCAGCCAGGCTGTCACCTCCAGGCAATCGGGAAGGCTGTCGCGCTCCACGATCAGGGAATGGTAGCGCGTCGCCTGAAAGGGGTTCGGCAGGCCGGTGAACATGCCTGTGTTTGCGTGATGCATGGTGCCCATCTTGCCATGCACGATCTCGTGGCAGCGGACGACCTTGCCGCCGAAGGCCTGCCCGATGGTCTGGTGGCCTAGGCAGACGCCCAGAAGGGGGATCCGGGTTTCGGCCGCCGCTTCGGTCAGCGCAAGGCAGATGCCGGCCTGCGCCGGATCGCAGGGGCCGGGCGACAGGACGATGGCGGACGGGTTCAGCGCCATCGCAGCCTGCACGTCCAGCGCGTCATTGCGTTTGACGACGACCTGCGCGCCCAGTTCCCCCAGATAATGCACGAGGTTGTAGGTGAAGCTGTCGTAGTTGTCGATGAGCAGGAGCATTTGGCGAGCCGTCATGATTTGGGGTGAACCGCATCCACGGTCGGGCTATAGATGGCCCCGGCGACCGGTGGGCGTCAAGGGCAACAGGGGGCGATATGGCCGGCAGGATATTTTCGGGCTTCATCTGCGGGGCGGTGCTGGGCGGGGTCGCGCTGGTGGCCTTGTCCGAAATGACGCCGCTGCCCTTCGGTCCCGGCCCGGTCGTGCCGATGGACACGCCCGCCCATGGCACGGTGCCGCAGGGCGAGCCGGAGCCCGCCCTGCCGGTGCCGCAAGCCGCGCCCTAGTTCCGGCCGCCGGAGAAGCGGCCCGCATCCTCGGCCGCGCGGCGCAGGGCCTGCGCCTTGTTGACCGTTTCCTGGAACTCGCTTTCCGGGTCGCTGTCGAAGACGATGCCGGCACCTGACTGGATGTGCAGCATCTGATCCTTCAGGACCGCCGTGCGCAGCGCGATGCAGAAGTCCATTTCTCCGTTGGCCGCGAAATAGCCGACACCGCCGCCATAGATGCCGCGCTTCACGGGCTCCAGCTCGTCGATGATCTCCATCGCGCGGACCTTGGGGGCGCCCGACACGGTGCCCGCAGGCAGGCCGGCCAGCAGGGCCGACAGCGCGTCCTCTCCCTCGGCCAGTTCGCCCACCACGTTCGACACGATGTGCATGACGTGGCTGTAGCGTTCGATGATGAACTTCTCGGTCGGCCTGACGGTGCCGATCCTTGACACGCGGCCCACGTCGTTGCGGCCCAGATCCAGCAGCATAAGGTGTTCGGCCAATTCCTTCGGATCGGCCAGAAGGTCGTCGGCCAAGGCCTGATCCTCGGCCGGGGTCTGGCCCCGCTTGCGGGTGCCGGCCACAGGGCGGATCGTCACCTCCCCGTCGCGCAGGCGGACAAGGATTTCGGGGCTGGCGCCGATGATCTGGAAATCGCCGTGGTTGAAGAAGAACATGAACGGCGACGGGTTGGTGCGCCGCAGGCTGCGATACAGCGCGAAGGGCGGCAGCGGGAAGGGCTGGCTGAACCGCTGCGACGGCACGACCTGAAAGATGTCACCCGCGCGGATGTAGTCCTTGGCCTTTTCCACCGCCGCCTTGAAGCCGTCCTGCGTGAAGTTCGAGGTCGCGTCCGGCAGGGGAGTCGCATCGCCAAGGGTGTGCGTGGCGGGCGGGGTGCGGTCCAGATCGCGCAGCACGTCCATCACGCGTTCGGCGGCCTGCGCATAAGCGGCCCGCGCCGACAGGCCCGACGCGGCCCAAGCGGGGGCAACCACCGTCACCTCCCCCTTCACGCCGTCCAGAACGGCCATGACCGACGGGCGCAGCAGGATCGCGTCCGGCACGCCGATCATGTCAGGGTTCACGTTCGGCAGATGCTCCACCAGCCGGATCATGTCATAGCCGAGGTAGCCGTACAGGCCCGCCGCGATTGCGGGCAGTTCGGCCGGCATGTCGATCCGGCTTTCGGCGATCAGGGCGCGCAGGCTGTCCAGCGGGGCCGCGTCCTCGGCCCGGAAGGCGTCGCGGTCGAACCGCGCCTCGCGGTTGAGGAACACCTGCTGCCCTTCGCAGCGCCAGATCAGGTCCGGCTTCATGCCGACGACGGAATAGCGGCCCCGGATCTCTCCTCCGGTGACGGATTCCAGCATGAACGTGTCGGCTCGCGCCTCGGTCAGCTTCAGCATGAGAGAGACGGGCGTGTCGAGATCGGCGGCCAAACGGGCGTAGACCACCTGGTTGCGGCCTTCGGCCCAGCCGGCCTCGAACGTGTCGAAGGAAGGAACGATCTGCATCATGGGATCTGCGCGTGCACGGCGTCGATGACCGCCTGGTTGATCTGGATACCGGCCGTATCGACGATGGTCTGGGTGAACATCTGCTGGGCGTCCTGCGCCAGCCCGCCTTCCATCTGCGCGGACAGCTGCGTCTTCAGCGCCACGGCGCCTTCATCGTCCTGCGACGGCGCGGTCACGCTGTCCACGCGCAGCACGCCCACCCATTCCGGGGTGTCGATGACCTGCGAGGCGTCTTCCTCCATCCCGAAGGCGGTCTGCACCACGGGGGCGGGGGCCGCGGTGGCGGTGCCTTCGCGAGTGATGTCGCCTGTCGCGGTCACGCTGCCGAAATCGGCAAGGTTCGCGCCGTTCTGGACGGCCGTGCGGATCTCCTCGGCACGGGCGACCAGCGCCTTGTGCAGCGCCTCGTCATGCCAGGCTTCCGTCACCTGGTCGCGCACCTCCTCGAACGGGCGGGGGGTGGCGGGGGTGACGCCGTCCAGGCGCAGGGCAATCAGGCCGCCGTCGTCCAGCTGCACGAGTTCCGGGAAGTCGCCTTCCTGCGCGGCTTCGGCCGCCTGACGGAAGGCGGGGTATCCGGCCAGCGGGTCCTCCGATTCCGCGCTGTAGTCCAATGTGCCGAGGGTAAAGTCCGGTTCCTTGCCCAGATCCTCCACCGTGCCGCCACCGGCCAGCACGTCTTCCAGCGCGTTGCGGCGGTCGGCGATGGCGCGCTTGGCGGCGTCGGCCTGGAATTCGGTCGCGAGGTCGTCGCGCGCTTCCTCGAACGGGACGTCATGGGCGGACAGGATGCCATTCATGCGGAACAGCGCCGGCCCGAACTGGCTATCGAACGGTCCCACGACGCCGGGTTCGGCCAGGGCGAAGACCGCCTCGCCGGCGGCGGCCAGATCTTCCTTGGCCACATCGCCCAGATCGGTGTCGGTCAGATCAAGACCCCGCTCCCTCACGATGTCCTCGAACGGGGTGCCCTGGTCGATGCGGGTCTTGGCGGACTCGGCAGCGGCGGCGTCGGGGAAGACCACGCGTTCGACCAGGCGGCGTTCGGGCTGAACGAATTCATCGATCCGCTGGTTGTAAAGATCGCGCAATGCGGCGTCGTCCACCGGCAGGTTCGGTGCGACGGTTTCCGGCAGCAGTGCGGCATAGGTGATCTTGCGGGTTTCGGGTGCCATGAACCGGTCGCCATGCGCGACGTAAAAGGCGCGCAGGTCCTCCTCGGTCGGTTGGGGCAAAGGCTGGGGCAGGTTGCCTTCGGCCACGGGCAGAAGGGACAGGCTGCGGCGTTCACCGATGTAGTTGTAAAGCGCGTCCGTCACCGCCTGCGGGGCCGCAAAGCCGCCCCCCACCGCGCCGACCAGAAGAGACCGGGCGACGCTTTCGCGGATGTTCGTTTCATACTCGGCCGGCGTCAGGCCGTTCTGCTTCAGCACCATTTCATAGGTGTCGCGATTGAACGTGCCGCCCGCGCCTTGGAAGGACGGGTTGCGGCGCACCTCGTCGGCCACCACCCGGTCGCCCACCGACAGGCCGATCCGGTCGGCCTCATCCTTCAGCGCGGCCGAGGAGATGAGCGACTGGCGCACCTGCGCGTCCAGCCCGAACTGCCGCGCCTGCGCCAGCGTGAAGGCTTGGCCCGTCTGCTGCGAAAGGCCCTGAAGCTGCTGGCGCAAGGCATTGGCATAGACGTTCGCGTCGATGGTCTGGGTGCCGACCGTGGCAATGTTCTGCCCCGTGGCGCCGAAATTCGTGACGCCAAAGCCGCCAAGGCCCAGGATCAGCATTGCCATCAGCAGCCACAGCACGACGGACATCGCCTTGTTGCCGCGTTTCTTGCCTTCCGCCATGCGTGGTCCCCCTCAGGATCTGGTCCGCGCCTTCCTACGGGGTTGCGGCGAACGGGGCAAGATCAGAGGGTAAAGCGACGCAGACGCGTGAAGAATTCGGCGATGCCGGCCGTGTCGATGTTGGCGAAAGCGATGCGCATCTCGTCGCCGCCCCCGTCCGGGCGGAACATGGTGCCCGGCAGCATCAGAAGGCCCGCCTCGCGCACCAACCTTTGGCACAGGTCGGGCGAGGGGAGGTCGAACGGGTGGCGGACATAGGTGAAATAGGCGCCGCAACCCAGAAGCTCCCACCCCTCGGTCCCGGCAAAGCCTTCCATCATGGCGGTACGGCGGGTCAGGATGCCTTCGCGTTCGCTTGCCACCCAGGGCATCAGGTTCCGCAACCCCCACAGCGCCCCGATCTGCCCCATCTGCGAGGCGGAGATCGACACGCAATCGAGGAACTTCTCCACCTCAACCATGCGGGGGGTGCCGGTCACCAGCGCGCCCACGCGGTGCCCCGTCAGCCGGAACGCCTTGGAGAAGGAGTAGAGGTGGATCACGTCGCGGTGCCAGTCGGGATCGAGGAACAGGTCGTGCGGCGCGCCGTTCCGCGAATCGAAGTCGCGATAGGTTTCGTCCAGGATCAGGACCAGCCCGTGGCGTCGGGCAACCGCATGGAACGCCGCGACCAGCCCGCCCGGATATTCCGCCCCGGAGGGGTTGTTGGGCGTAACGAGCACGATGGCCTTCGTGCGCGGCGTGATCAGCGCGGCGGCCTGTTCCGGATCGGGCAGCAGGCCCGTGCCGCAGGGCAGCGGCACCGCGCGGATGTCGTTCATCCGAAGCCACATGGCGTGGTTGAAATACCAAGGCGTCGGAAGGATGACCTCATCCCCCGCGGCGGCCAGCGTGGCGATGGCGGCGGTGAAGGCCTGATTGCACCCTTGGGTGATGGCGACCTGAGCGGGTTCGACGGTTCCGCCATAGTGACGGTTCATCGTGCTGGCGAGTTCCGCGCGCAGTTCGGCGTTGCCCAGCACCGGGCCGTAAAGATGCGCCTGCGGCTGGTTCAGCGCGGCGTCAGCCATGGCCTGACGTAGGGCAAGGGGCGGCGGATCGACCGGCGCGGCCTGGCTGACATTGATCAGCGGCCGGTCGGGCGGGAAGTGAACCCCGTCCAGCCAGCGGCGCGCTTCCATGACGGGGGGCGCAAAGGTCGCGACAAGGGCGGGGTTCAGGGGCGCCATCAGTCGGTGCCGCGATAGGGCTGCACGTATTGCAGCGCCATGTCCCAAGGGAAGAAGATCCAGGTGTCCTGGCTTACCTCGGTGATGTAGGTGTCGACCTGCGGGCGGCCGGACGGCTTGGCGTAGACGGTCGCGAAATGCGCCTTGGGATACAGCTTGCGGACCAGTTCCAGCGTCTTGCCGCTGTCCACGAGGTCGTCCACGATCAGGATGCCGGTGCCATCGCCCATCAGGTCGGCCTGCGGGGCCTTCGTGACCACGGCTTCGCCGCGCGACTGGTGGTTGTAGCTTTTGACGCTGATCGTGTCGACGATGCGCACGTCCAGTTCGCGGCTGACGATCATGGCGGGAACAAGGCCACCGCGCGTGATGCCGACCACGGCACGCCAGGCGCCGTCATCCGGGCCGCGCCCGTCCAGACGCCAGGCCAGCGCGCGGCTGTCGCGGTGGATCTGGTCCCAGCTGATGTGGAAGCCCTTTTCGTGGGGCAGGCGGTTATCGGGGGACATGGAACCCTCCTTACAATGCGATGCGGACGCCCAGCAGGGCGAACAGCCCCCCGAACGCCCGGTCCAGAACGGATTTCAGGCGAATATACCCGCGCCGGATCCGGTCAAGCGAGAAAAGACGCGCGACCAGCATGTTCCAGCCGGCCTCGTTCACGAAGACGGTCAGAAGCAGCGCCGCGATGACGGGGCCGGGGGCGTGGGGCGGCACGAGGCCGACGAACACGGCGCCGAAGAAGATGGCGGGCTTTGGATTGGCCAATTGGGTCGTGATGCCCAGCCGCAGGGCCGACAGGAGGCCGCGCGGGGGGAGGGCGTCCATCACCAGCGGGTCGTCCGCATGGCGCCACATCTTCCACGCCGTCCAGATCAGGAAACCGGCGCCGATCAGCTTGAACGCGCCGAACAGGGCCGGCGCGGCGGCGAACAGAAGCGACAGACCGAACAGTGCCGCCGCCGCCCAGACGACCGCGCCGAGGCCAAGGCCGACCGACAGGAACAGGCCCGTGCGCAACCCCTCGACCGCGCCGGTGCGCGCGGCCATCAGAACGGCGGGGCCGGGGCTGGCCGCCGCAGCCAGATGCACGGCCCAGACCGCCAGAAAGGCGGCCAATGTCATGACAGCCCCCTCCTGCCGGTCATGGGCTCAGTCCTTCTTCGCGGTCTCGATGTCCGGCGCATCGACGGCCTTCATGCCGACGACGTGGTAGCCGGCATCGACATGCAGGCATTCTCCCGTCACGCCCGAAGCGAGGTCCGACAGCAGGTACAGCGCGGACTTGCCCACCTCTTCCTGAGTGACGTTGCGGCGGAGGGGGGAGTTCAGTTCGTTCCACTTCATGATGTAGCGGAAATCGCCGATGCCCGATGCGGCCAGCGTCTTGATCGGGCCGGCCGAGATGGAGTTGACGCGGATGCCGTCCTTGCCCAGATCCTCGGCGATGTACTTGACCGAGGTTTCCAGCGCGGATTTCGCGATGCCCATCACGTTGTAATGCGGCATCACCTTTTCGGCGCCGTAATAGGTCAGCGTCAGCAGGCTGCCGCCGTTCGGCATGATGGCCGCCGCGCGCCGCGCGATCGCGGTGAAGCTGTAGACGGAGATGTTCATCGTCATGGCGAAGTTCGCGGGCGACGTGTCGACATAGCGGCCGCGCAGCTCGTTCTTGTCGGAGAAGCCGATGGCGTGCACGACGAAGTCGATTGTGCCCCACTTTTCCTTCAGCGTATCGAAGAGCGCGTCCATCGACTCCTCGCTTGCGACATCGCATTCGACCATGATGTCGCTGCCGATCGTGGCCAGAAGCGGCTGGACCCGTTTCTTCAACGCCTCGCCCTGGTAGGAGAACGCGAGTTCCGCGCCCTGGTCGGCACAGGCCTTGGCAATGCCCCAGGCGATGGACTTGTCGTTTGCCAGGCCCATGATCAGGCCCCGTTTTCCAGCCAGCAATCCGTTCATCCGGCTTCCCTCGCCACATTATTCATTATCTGGCGGGTTTAGGACATGTGTCAGGCTGCTTCAAGTCGCCGCTCTTGCGTTTTGTCCCACATCCCCTAGGGTTCGACGCGAACGACACAGGATCTTTCCATGGACATACCGGCGGGACATTTCGCGGGCACCGATCCCTTCGCCATCGCCCGCCGCTGGCTGGCCGAGGCCGAGGCGACGGAGCCGAACGATCCCAACGCCATCGCGCTGGCGACGGTCGATGCCGATGGAATGCCGGATGTCCGCATGGTGCTGCTGAAGGAGATCGAGGCGGAGGCCTTCGTTTTCTATACGAATTACGACAGCGCGAAGGGGATGCAGATCGCGCAGTCGGGCAAGGCCGCCTTTGTGCTGCACTGGAAATCCCTGCGCCGCCAGATTCGCGTCCGCGGGACCGTCACGCGCGAGGAGGGGCCGCAGGCCGACGCCTATTACAACTCCCGTTCGCTGCAAAGCCGGCTGGGGGCCTGGGCCTCGCAGCAAAGCCGTCCGCTGGAAAGCCGGGCGTTCCTGATGGGGGAGGTGACGAAAGTGACGGCACGTCATCTTGCAAATCCTCCGCGGCCGCCATTTTGGGGTGGATTCCGAATCGCGCCGACGCAGATTGAATTCTGGGCGGATGGCGCTTTCCGCCTGCATGACCGCTTTCAATGGCTTCGTGATCCCTTGCAGCCGGGCGGCTGGTCGACCCGCCGTCTGAATCCCTGACCCACAAAAGCACACAGGGAGTGTCATTATGCCTTGCAACGGACCGCCGATGCTTACAAAAGACCTAGAATAACAAAAGGACGGAGCTTAGCGACTGTGCCTCATACACTGGATGATCTGGAAAATGGCGGTACGGTGGTGGCGACTGGGCGGGTCAAATGGTTTGACCCTGTGCGCGGTTTCGGTTTCGTTGTCGTAGAGTCGCTTCCTCGTGACATCCTTTTGCACGCGAACGTGCTGCGCAATTTCGGACAAAGCACCGTCGCCGACGGCGCCCTGATCGAGGTGTGCATCCAGAAGACAGAACGGGGCGTGCAGGCGATCGAGGTTCTTTCCGTCGAAGCCGCATTGCCGATCGTCGCCCGCGCCGAAGGCGAGCCGGCCCTGGACGCCGAGGCGCTGGAGGCCCTGCCCATGGAGCCAGCGCGAATCAAGTGGTTCGACCGCGCCAAGGGCTTTGGCTTCGCGAACATCTTCGGCAGTCTTGAAGACATCTTCCTGCATGTGGACGTGCTGCGCGCGGCGGGCCTGGCGGGCGTCGCTCCGGGCGAGGCGGTCGCCCTGAAGACCGTGACCGGCAAGCGGGGCCCGATGGCCGTCCAGATCCTTTCTTGGGACGCTGCCGCGCGGACGCAGCCATGAAGTGGCTCGCGGCGCTGTGCCTGCTGGCGATGCCGGTTCAGGCCATGGCCGCCTGCCGCGCCGATCAGGTGGAATTCCGAAACACCGGCGGCGTTACGCGCTTTTCCGTGGAGGTGGCGGATGACGCGGCGGAGCGCGCCCAAGGCCTGATGTACCGGGAGCATATGGCCGCAGCCTCCGGGATGCTTTTCGTGTACGAGCGTCCGCAGCCGGCCAGTTTCTGGATGCGCAACACGTTTATCCCTTTGGACATGATCTTCATGGATGAAACAGGGACGGTGCGGCATGTCCACGCGAATGCCCGTCCGAAAGACGACACACCCATCCATGGCGGCGATTCCGTGCTGGCGGTGCTGGAGATCAACGGCGGGCTGGCGAGACGTCTGGGGATCGCCGAAGGCAGCGTCATGCGGTCTTCCCATCTGGATCAGGCAAAGGCGGCCTGGACCTGCGAATGACGGCTTTTCTTTCCTGACATCCCGTTATAGGAACGGCCCAGGTTCGGGGCGTAGCGCAGCCTGGTAGCGCGACGGTTTTGGGTACCGTAGGTCGTAGGTTCGAATCCTATCGCCCCGACCAGCATTGGCTTGAACCGGTTCACGCCTTGGTTGTGCTTCGGCGCCTCTGGGACGGCGGGAATCCGTTCGTGCTTCAGGACGAGGCCGAACCTTGGCCGATCACGTTCCCTGCATTATTTGGCCACCGGTTGCGTGGGCCGCGATTCAATCACAAGCCTGTGGGGCCTGCCTCTCGACGTCATGAATCTTCCGAGCTCGGCGCATGCCTTGGGGGTTCTACGTCTTTCCTTGAGGGAGTTCTCGCCATACGGAATGCGGTTTGGCACGAAGGAATCCTGTGACTTGTCGCTGACAAGACCTGCGCATGGCCAAATCTGCGGCTTCGGTCAGAACCAAAGTTGCTGCACACCGCATTCAAAGAAAAAGAGGAGCTAGACGGTTACTCGTGGTAAAATAGGGTTGGAGCCACCGCCTAGCTCCACACCCGCCAGCCGTCACATAAGGAGCTAATCGTTACTCGGGTGACGGGTTACGTTCTAAATATACCATCCACCCACGGTGTCAATCGCGTCTAAGTTGATAATTAACTATTTATTAAGTTTGAGGCAGTATAGGCGGCACCGGTTGTCCAGAGGCTGTCGTTCGGGCAGACTGAAGGCGGGCATGGATGTTTTTTAGACGCTCCCGTGACATCTCATGATGCAATTGAACGTTGATTGCCCGCTCCCGCGATTCGGAACAGACGTCCAGATCAGGCCGCCGGTTTTCTCCTTCGGGAAACTTGTGCAGTGATCCGCCCGCTCAGCCTTCGGGCGAAGGACAGTGGCCTCGCGGCTCCGATCGACCATAGACGCGTCGGAGTACGAGAAGTGCACAATGATCGGCGATCTCGTCGTGTATTCTTCCTTGGCGAATGGACACAGGATGGTTTAGGACACGTCGGTCCGAACCTGTCGTAATCGGACCCCACCCTCCTTTAAGGCTGCACAAGACGATGCCTTCTGACATCCCAGACACCCGGCCGCAGGATGCTGCGGTCGTGGAACCGGAGCTTGGCGCGCGGGTCGAGGACGAGCTTGCCTGGCGTTTGCGGCAACAGGAAATCCTGTCCGCCTTCGGCTTGTTCGCATTGCGGTGCCGGGAGCGTCCTGATCTGCTTGGCGAAGCGACGCGCGCCTGTGCCGACGGGATGAACGTGGATCTGTGCAAGTACCTGGAACGGGACAGGGAGGATCCGTCCCGATTGCTTGTATGTGCGGGGGTGGGCTGGAAGGACGGCGTCGTGGGCGTGGCGACGCTTGGCGGGGATATGGACAGTCCGGCCGGCTATGCGTTCCACACGCGCCAGCCGGTGATCTCCAACCACCTTGACAAGGAGACCCGCTTCCGGACGCCTGCGCTGATGGTCGAGCATGGCGTGCGCCGGGCCCTAAACGTTCCGGTGCGCGATGGAGCCGAGCCCTATGGCGTGCTGGAAGTGGACAGCACGCGGGATGGCAAGTTCAGTCACGACGACATCGCTTTCGTGCAGGCGATGGGCAACACGGTGGCCGTCGCGCTGGAGCGTTTGCGCACTGCGGAGGAGCTGGAACGCGCCGTCGACCGTGAACGGCTGCTGGCGCACGAGATGAAGCACCGCATCAAGAACCTGTTCAGCGTAGTGTCGGGCGTGATCTCCATGTCGGAACGCGAAGCGCGCCGCTCGGGCGAGCCGGACAATGCGCTTGCCATGGCACGTGAGCGTATCGGCGCGCTGGAGCGGGCCGCCGATATCGGTTTGCATCATCCCGACGATGATCGGCTGGTCGTCAGGAACCTGAACCCGATCGCGCTGACGCGGTCGGTGCTTTCGCCCTACGGCGATCGGGTCATTGTGGATGGGGATGCGGGGATCTTGGAGGGCAGCTTCTCCACCCCGCTTGCGCTCGTGCTGCATGAACTGGCCACCAACTCGATCAAGTATGGCGCGTTCAGCTCCGGTCAGGGCGTCATCACCGTGCGGTGGAGCAGGACGGAAAGCCAGATGACGATGACCTGGACGGAACGTGGGGGACCCGCGGTATCCTCGGTTCCCGAACATGCGGGTTTCGGCACGATGCTGGTGTCAGGGATCATTTCCGCCTCGGGCGGGGCGATGGTGACGGATTGGCTGCCGACAGGACTGCGGGTGACCGTCGAGCTGCCGCTGACGTCAAGTCTGTAAGTCGGTTCTCTGCACGAGCTACGGCATGCTCACGGCGGGCTATGCATTCCGTGGGTCGACCCGTCAGGAACAGGTTCCAACCGGCCAAGTTCGCCGATAGGTCGCGGTCGGTTCCGGCATCGAATCCTGACCTTCCACCGAACACCGGATCATGTTGGTACCCCCTCACATTTCTCATGTGTTCTATTCATGTTCCTGTATTGTACCTGAATAACTAGGATCTTGTTCCGGTTATCCCGTGGTTCCGCCACACCACGCATGTGTTTTTGGACAGGTTACCCGAGACACCAAAGTTTACCGATGGACATCCCTCCGAAATCGATTTCATAAAACTTATACGAAGTTGCAGGAGGCGAGAGTGTCGCATCTTTGGGTTGTTCCCGTCATGTTCGAGAACCCAGTGACTGGAGCGCACCACATCATCCGCGCAAGCGGGCACGCGCTGATCTTCCTGACCGATCAATGGCCCTGGCATAAGGCGGCCGCCTACCACGAGGCCGTCGACATCTGCATGTCGGCCTTCGAAAACGACCAGTGTCATGAACATGCGCGCGACGCGACCTTGGCGGCTCTTATCAGCGCCGGGCTGATCGCGCCCGAGTGCTGCGGATAGGTTTAGGGCGAGTGATCGGTGGTGGACGAACTGCCACCGCGAGCAGGAGGGCGGTGCGCAACCCGCGCCCATGCAACACTCGTCACCCGGCTGAACCACCTTCAGCCTGAGGAAGAATCATGCTTTGGTCCAGAGAATTTCCTTATCGTCGGCGGCGGGAGGCGAGGCACGAAAAGCCCGGAAGGGTGGAGCCCGCGCCATGGCACGGGCTCCGTCATTGACGTCTGTAAAACTCGTTACCCTTGCAGGATAGGCTGGGAAGGTTAACGCCTCGTAGCCGCCTTCGTGCCGTCACGCGGGGTGCACTGTGCGCATGGCTGCACTGGTTTCAAACGTTTTTCGGCAGGGGGAAGACCTTGTCATAGGTCCAGTTGAAGACAAAGGCATAGACCAGGTAGAACAGGACGAAGGCCACATCCATCACCAGCGCCTGCCACAGCCCGATCCCCAGATAAAGGGCGATGAAGGGCAGGGTGAACAGCAGAAGCCCGCCTTCGAACAGCAGGGTGTGAAGAACGCGCACGGGCAAGGTTTTGTGCACGGTGCCGGCCCAACGCTTCATCAGGCGGTCGAACATCAGGTTGTAAAGGAAGTTCCAAAGCGTGGCGACGGTGGCCGACACGACGGCCACCACCCCCAGATCCGCGGCGTGCACCCCGAACCCCATCGCGCCAAGTGGCACGACAAGAAGGATGCCGATGATCTCGAAGCTGAGGGCGTGGCGAATGCGGTCGCGAGTGGTGCGCATGATCTGTCCCATCTGAATGCCGGGCCGTCCCGGAATGCTGCCCGATGGGGGAGGTCGTCCTCGCAGGGCTTCATATAGGAAGGGCCTTGCGCTTGTCCATGCCGGGGGTCCGGGCGCGGCGGGCGCGCCCGGGACAGGATCAGGCCTTCAGGGCCACGAAGTGCAGGAAGCGGTCGTAATGGGCCACAACGTCAGCGATGATCTCCTCTTTGGAATACCCGAAGATGTCATAGCCGCGGCTGCCTTGCGCAAGGAACACCTCGGCCCGGTAATAGCGGTTGCGGGGCTGCTCGTTCCCGCCGGTGTCGGTCAGGGCGAAGGCCGGGATCGGCTGGCTGATCGGCTGCACGCCATAGGTGAAGCCGCTGCTGCCATCCCCAAGATCCACCCGCAGGGCGACGCCTGTGTCGTCCCGCGTCACCTCGGCCGCATGGCCACGCGCGCTCAACTCGGCCTGCACCGCGTCCAGTGCCTGGGCCACAGGGCCGTTCAGGAAGCTTTCCACCTGTTGGCGGCGCGGATGGCTGACGATGGCGGCCAGGCGCCGGCGCCACATCGCGCCCTCGTTCACGACCAGCGGCGCGCTGGGCAGGGCGGCGCTGGCGGTCAGCGCCACTTCGTCCGAAAGGCCCTTCCAGATGCCGACGCACATGAACAGCATCACCACCGACAAGGGCGCGGCCGCGATGACCGCCGCCATCTGCACCGCCGCAAGCCCGCCCGCCAGAAGCAGGCAGCCTGCGACCGCCCCGCAGACGATCGCCCAGAAGACGCGCAGCCACAAGGCCGGCTCCTCCACGTCCCGGCGGGAGGTGATCATGGCGATGACCAGCGCCCCCGCGTCGGAGGCCGTCACGAAGTAGATGGCGACTAGCATCCCGGCCAGCCAGGCCAGCACGTTCGACGCGGGAAGGTATTCGAACACGGTGAACAGCGCGATCGGCATGTTTTCGGACACGGTGCGCGCGATGTCGCCCCCCGCCACGTTCAGGTCCAGCCAGATGGCGAGGTCGCCGAAGATGGTGAACCAGATCGCGGTGAAGCCCGCCGGCGCGAACAGCACGCCCAGCAGGAACTGCCGGATCGTCCGCCCGCGCGAGATGCGGGCGATGAACAGGCCCACGAAGGGTGACCAGGAAATCCACCAGCCCCAATAGAACAGCGTCCAGGAGGCGACCCAGTCCGTCGGCTCGTATGCATAGATGTGGAAGGTGCGCGACACGAAGCTGTTGATGTACAGGCCGATGTTTTCCACGAAGGCCCGCAGCAGGAACTGCGTCGGCCCCAGGATCAGGATCAGGCCCATCAGCACGAAGGACAGGACGAGGATGAACTCCGACAGCCGGCGGATGCCGTTGTCGAGTCCGGTCGCCACGGTCAGCGTGGCAAGGATCGTGACGATCACGATCAGGACCAGCTGCACGTTTACCGATTGCGGCAGGCCCAGAAGATAGGTGCCCGTCGCGTTCAGTTGCGCCACCCCAAGGCCCAGGGACGTCGCAAGACCCGCGAGCGTGCCGACCACCGCGAAGATGTCGATCATGTCGCCCATCCAGCCGTTCACGCGGTCGCCCAGCAGCGGGCGGAAGGCAGACCGGATGACCAGCGGTTCGTTCCGGCGGAAGCCGAAATAGGCCAGCGCCAGACCGACGACCGCATAGATCGCCCATGCATGCACGCCCCAGTGGAAGAAGGTGATCGCCATCGCATCCCGCGCCGCCGCAGGCGTTCCCGCCGCCGCGTCTGGCGGGGACGAGAAGTGCATGATGGGTTCGGCGACGCCATAGAAGACGATGCCGATGCCCATCCCACCGGAAAACAGCATCGCGATCCATGTGCCAAGGCTGTAGTCCGGAACGGATTCGTCCGGACCCAGCTTCACCTTGCCCAGCGGGCTGATCGCGAGGATCAGCAGGAACACCACGAAGCCGCCAACGGCGAGCATGTAGTACCAGCCCACCTCCCGGACGATCCAGTCATTGGCGGCCTGAAACCAGGCGGCGGCGGTTTCGGGGGCGGCACAGGCAAGGATGATCAAGCCCAGCGACACGATGGCGGAGCCGAAAAACGGCAGAGGAGCGACGTCCCTCAGGAGTCTTTGCAAAACGTGATCCTTTGTTTGTTACGTGCTGTTTCATAGGGCGAAAGGCACGAAATGGCCACCCGAAGAGGCACGGCGCGGCTTGTTCACATCTTCCGGCGCAGCGGCGCGCAGACGAAATCCTGTCTGGAGGAAGCGGGAAGCCGGGCGTAATCTTCCCCATCCGCGGGAAAAGGAAGTCGAGATGTCCGGTGCAATGAGTCTGAGCCACATGCTGGTCGTGGGGGTCGTCGTGCTGATGCTGTTCGGTCGGGGCAAGGTGGCAGGCATGATGGGCGAAGTCGGTCGAGGGCTGAGTGCTTTCAAGGCCGGCATCCGTGATGGAGACGCCGAACCCCGGCCGGTCGCACTCCCCAAGGACGATCAGTAGCAACCGCGAAGCCTGACACGCCGGGATGAGCGGCCGGGCGACATCAGCTTCAGCCTGAAGCCCGCGTTTTGGGCAATGACGAACACGGCGGAGCCAAGGCTGGAGCCGACGGGGTGCGCCTCCACCTGTTCCGGAGCGGAGGCTTCCACAGGCTGAACAGCTCTTGAAATCGCAAAACGTTTTTTTCCGCACCGGGCGGCCCCAGTGTCGCGAGCCCAGATCGGTACAACGAACTGCTCTCACGCGTTCCGGCGGGATTGAGGTGCTTGATCCATCCCCTGAATACGGGTGCAGGAGGTCGTGTTTGCCAGTGGGGTGGTCCGTCGCCTGATCCACCACGACCATCGCGCTGCTCAGGCATTGTCGTTGCGGATGGCGTCGCAGTCGATGAGGATCCCGCCGCATTATGCAGCTGTCCGCGCCGTAGGGAGATGACGAGCCTTTCCATAGCTTCTTTATCGGACGCTGTTTTCTCTATGCTACCTGGACCAGATGGCAGGTTCAGCCGATGCGGGTGTGGAGTGTCCGTGACGTGGCGACCTCAAGATGCGCGGGTAGAACGAGCACACGACGTCGATTTTCATGCGTGGGAGACCGGTACAACGACCTATGGCAGGATAAGAACGAGGCGTGTTTCCAAACCTCATGTCCCCCTTCCGACAGCTGTTGGCAGTGGCAGTGCGTCCGCGGGTTCCGGGCCTGCGCTAAGCTCAAAGGCTTCCGTCGCGCTGCCATCTCGTGAACCTTAACGTCCTTGGGCTTTATGACGATCTGCGCAATGAAGCCAAAGCTGTTGGCATTGTCAGAAGAGGCCATCCGCCCATGAGCATTCATAAAACAACCGCTGGCACCATGCCCAAGCTGTCCGTGACGCCGATGATCGATTGGTCTCGCCAAAGAGAATCAGTATGCAAACGTCATGAAGTCATGACCGATCAGTTCGGACTCGAATGATTTTTGTAGTACGTGTCGCCCCGTCCGGCCCTTATTTCTGATGGTCTTTTGTTGAGTACAGCGACTTCTGCCACCGGATATGACAGCCTCTGCCTGATCATATGAAAAAGGCGCGGCGGATGCCGCGCCTCTCCAACAGCGTGATAACGGGTTACTGAGCTTCAGGCCAATCGAACTCGGGTGCGTTTTCAAGCGACGCGCGATCGGACTTCAGAACCGTGAAGTAATCATTCGGGGAGTCTCCATCCTTGATGACCACCAAGTCGTCCATCGACACCGCGACCGTCTTCTCTCCCATGCCCAAGAAGCCACCGATGTCCGTCAGCACAGCCTTGACCTGCCCGTCTTCACCGATGACCAGATCGCTGATCTCACCAACATCATCCCACTCCTGATCGACTTCCGTCATCTCGGCGTTGGCGTCGACATCGGTTTCGGAGACGTACAGGCGCTTGCCGATGAACGTTTCAGCCGACTTGTCACCGGTCATGGAGGTGTAGTTGTAGCCCATTGCGGACGTATCGGAGGTTGCGGTCGTTGTTGCGGCCGGTTGCGTCGCGGTCTGGGCAACAACGGGGGACGCGAGCATGGCGACGATGGCGGTGGATGCGAGCAGTTTGATCATTGGTGTCTCCTAAAGCTTAAGCCGACGTGAGCCGGTCGCGGAGACAACACGCTGTTTTACCAAAGGTTCCATGCTGCATTCGACCAGCCCGGAGCCTTGGGTCCCCAAGCCTGACCCTCAGGCGAACGTCTAGAGCCACAGCGGTTTGGCAGATCTACAGAATTCCTTTCTTGAAGCCGGGTTGATACGTAACAACACGAGGGCAACACAGGTCTTCGATAGGCTAATTCAAAGATCGTCGTTTGATTGGATGAAAGCATGTCCGATTTCTTTGCAAAGACTGCCAGTTTCTTCAGCGCCGCCACCGGCAGGTTCTTCCGAGAGCCAGACCGGAAGCCGCTGTCCCAATGCGGCGCACTGTGCTGGCGGCAGAATGACCTTCGTAAGGAAGTGCTGCTGATCACCAGCCGCGAGGCGGGTCGCTGGATCATTCCGAAAGGGTGGCCCATGAAAGGCAAGACGCTGGTGCAAGCGGCGGAGCAGGAGGCATGGGAGGAGGCGGGCGTCAGGGGGACGGCGAACCTTGGCTCGATGGGCTGCTACCGATACGTGAAGCGTTCGGGCAGCCCCTCGGCCGCAGAGGTGGACGTGACGGTCTTCGCCCTGCAGGTGTTCGAAGAACGCAATGACTTCCCTGAACATGGACAGCGCAACAAATTGTGGACAACCCCAGAGGATGCCGCCCGCCTTGTCGAAAATCGCGGCTTGAGTGTTCTGATCGCGTCCTTCGCCTGAGCTTCTATTGGAGCTACGCCGCCATCCAGACCGTTGGGCGCCGACGATATCGTGGTCTCACCTCGACCGCGCCGATGGCTCTGCCGATTTCCGCCGCAGCGGTGATTCCTTGTACGAAGGGTCGATCGTGCATCAGATACGGGATTGCCCCCATCGCGATGCGCCCCAGGCGGATCCCCGGAGCGATGAGGGAATAGTCATCCGCGATTACCGGCACATCGCATCCGGCATCGAGCAGCAGATCCCGAAGCGTGGGAAAGGGTAGATCTTTGCTGGTCATGGCACGCTGCCCTCGGGCGTCGATGAAGACGTCAAACACGTGCGTCTCCCCATTCGCGACGATCTTCGTGCCGAGATCATTCGTATCCCGATCATAATCCCGACCAAGGGCACAAAGGTTCAGCACGCCCGCATCCCGCAACGCCAGAAGCCGTCTGATGGATTCGGACGGCACGGCCGCGTAGTTGTCGATGAACACACGCTTCAACCCAGCATCGAAGCGTTCGCGGTCGTGTGTCGAGAAGTTGGGGAGCAGGGCTTCCATCTTCTCGTGCATGCGCAGGATGGCGTAACGCCAGCGGACCACGCGCCTGTCGATCTTGTTGCGTTCGACCTCGGCCAGATTGAAGGCGGCCCAGCGAAACGGATCGCGTTTCAAGCGGTCCGAGAAATAGGCATCCGCGATGCTGTCGGCGGTGGCGGAAGCCAGTCCAGATCCCTCGGCCCAAGCGGGGTCCTCGGCCAGGATCTCCGCGACGAAAAGCCCGAACACCCGGTCGAGCAATCCATCCTCTCCAGCATCCGACGCCACCTCCAGCGCCGCGTCGGTCATCACGCGCAAAGGCTCATAGGGGATGGGGCAATAGAAGTCGGCCTCGGGGAGGATGCCGGTGCGCGACATGAGCGTGATCTTCAGGTCCCCGCTCTCGTCTGCGAGACGGAAAAGGAGATGGCCGTCAGTGTCACGCGCAAAGGTTCCGTGTTGCGCCGCGACCGCCATCGCCGCGTCGATTGAACTGAGCGAGGTGCCCATGACCCCGATCCGCACCGGCGGAATGTCCGCGTCGAACAGGCCCGTCCAGGGGCTGGGATAGTAGCTGCGAGCTGTCTCCTCCTCTTCGGGCCAGACATGCCCCGTCGCGAGGATCAGGCGGTCGAAGACCTCCGGCCGCTCCGCCGCGACATCCGCCACCCTGACGCCGTCATCCCCCGGCAGGATGTCGACGATCTCCGTTTCCTCGTGGATATGGACAACGTGGCCGCGGGCTTCGGCCTCCCGCAGCAGTTCGATGAACTGCGCGCGGAAATACTGCCCGAGCAACAGGCGCGGCGTGAACTGACGATCGTCGAGCGTGTCTGGATCGACCCCGAAGCCGCGCAGGACGGCCTTCGGCAGCGTGGTCATCCATCCCAAGTAGCTTTGCGGCAGATCCGGAATCTCGATGCTGGCAATGTTGGCGAGCATGGATTTGCGGCAGGCGGCGGAACTGTAGGGCATACCGATGCCGACCTGCGGCCCGGACTCAAACAGGGAAATCGTGAGGGGATCGGAATGTTCGATCAGGCGCTGGAAGGTGTAGATGCCTGTCGGACCAGTGCCGACGATTGCGATGTGACCTGACATGTTCATCTCGGAAGTTTACTGCATCCGAAGGTGACGCCAAGCGCTGGAAAAACAAGCTCGGCCACGAGGTTCCACGGAAATATCCTTCGCGCGCTTCAAGACCCAGGAATAAATGGTGACGGCGTCGATAAACTCGACGCTTGATGCAGATTGAATAACCGCTTTGTCCCGATTGTGTCTACAAACTCGGCGCGGATCCTGCGATGACGTCGCGCTGAGATCGGCCTGCGCGCTTCCGTCATGCCACGTGCGGGGCGACCGGGGACCAGTTTTGCCGGTGTGCGGAGGTTCTGGGTGGTTGCGGCGAGGTGGAACTTGTCCTTGGCGCCGTTTGGGCCGCGCAGGCGCAAGCGGCCGAGGCGCAGGATGCGCTTGAGGTGGGCGAAGAGCATCTCGACCTTCTTTCGCCGTCGCGTGCTCTCGAGGTAGGCACTGGTTCCGGCGAAGGCCCGGATCTTGTCGCGGACGGCCTCATGGCGGTGGCGGGAGATCGTGCGCGTGGCCTGGTTTGGCGTGCAGCGGGCCTTGAGGT